>JAYSWW010000245.1:0-11214 GCA_043717805.1 Ferruginibacter sp. | reverse complement strand
CAGGAAAGAAGGCACAGGAAACTTTAGACAAAGCGCACATCACTTTAAATAAGAATGCTGTGCCATTTGATGACAAGAGCCCGTTTGTTACCAGCGGGATTCGGGTAGGTGTACCTGCTATTACAACACGTGGCATGAAAGAATCAGATATGCAAATAGTGGTAGATCTGATAGACAGGGTGATGGTAAATATTGATGATGAACAAAATATTCTTTCAGTAAAGGAAGATGTAAGTTCTTTTATGAAAAAATTTCCATTGTATCCTGAACTATAATTAATCATTGTTCAATGTTTAAGGTTCCATTTGGATTAAAACTTTCGAACTTCAAACTTCAAATAAATTTTTTCATGATACAACGCATACAATCCGTTTGGTTAATACTGGCAGCAGCCTGTGCATTTTTAAGCCTGAAACTTCCTTTTTATATCGGCACCAACAAAGCAGGAGTTGCTTCATACAAACTGCTGGGAACAGAAAATCTTTACCTGATGTTCTTAACTATAGCCATTGGTCTGCTGGCTTTGATCATCATCTTTTTGTTTAAAAAAAGAAAAGTACAAATACGCCTATCGGTATTAGGCATCATGCTAGAACTGTTGCTTATCTTCTTATATTATTTGCAGGTTAGAACATTTTTACCTGATTCCGGAACTTATGCACTGAGCTCATTGCTTCACAGCTGTGTTGTATTCTTTTTCTATTTGGCAATCCGTGGAATTGCAAAAGATGCGAAAACGATCAGAGATAGTGACAGACTGAGATAAAATTTGTTATAATTTTTTGAGCCTTTTTGCTTTTATGAAGAAACCGATGTGTCTTACTGTTCTTAAGATTACCAGAACAATAATACACATCGGTTCATGATCCTTTTAAGCATTAATAAAAGAATTGTTCTTTCACAATCCTGCCATCTTTTACTTCATAAACTGCAATTTCATCCATCTTCATCCTGCCGGCGCCCTTCATGGTTACATCCATTCCCATACCAAGGCTGAAAAAATTTCCGCCTACAACAGGAGCTGTTGAATAACCACCATGCATTTCTTCAATCATCTGGTTAAAGGATTCCCCTTTTTTCTTTATGGCATTCAATCCTTCAACATTCATCATCCCCATTGCTGCACCATGAGGTGGTTCAATACACACTGCATTATCAGCATATAATTCACCGAGTATTATATCCCAATGGCCTGATTGAGCCAGTTCATTAAACCGGTTGGCAACATCCTGTGTTGTCATTACCGCCTGATCTGTTGTCATAATAGTAGATTTAATATTTTTATGAAAAGACATAAAAGATACAAAATTCTCTTTTGAAAAATCAAAGATTTATTATGAACGGCGGATTTTTTATAAGAATTTAGCGGTATAACTGCCTTTCATTTTTTTCAGGTCTGCCGGTACACCTGCAAAAACAAGATTGCCACCTTTATCCCCGGCTTCCGGGCCGAGGTCGATGATCCAGTCGCAGCTTTTCAATACATCTGTATTGTGTTCAATAACAATGATAGAATGCCCCTGTTCTACCAATGCATTAAAAGATGCAAGTAGTTTTTTGATATCATGAAAATGCAGGCCAGTGGTAGGTTCATCAAAAATGAATAATATGTTGCCTTGTGTTTTTCCTTTTCCTAAAAATGAAGCAAGTTTAACCCGCTGTGCTTCACCACCACTTAATGTATTGGATGATTGTCCCAGTTTAACATACCCCAGCCCAACATCGCTCAGTGGCTGGATCTTTTTTGCAACATCAGCTCCGTATTTTGGTTCTTTGCTAAAAAAATCAATTGCTTCATCCACACTCATCTCCAGCACATCATGAATATTCTTGCCATTGAAGGTTACATCCAGTACTTCTTCTTTAAACCGTTTGCCGCCACAGACATCGCACAATAGATGTACATCTGCCAGGAACTGCATTTCAACAACCTGTTCGCCTTCACCGGAACAGGCATCACAACGCCCGCCATCCACATTGAAGGAAAAATGCTTTGGCATAAATCCCCTCAATTTACTCAGCGGTTGTTTCGAATAAAGCTCCCGGATCTCATCATAAGCTTTAATATAAGTTACGGGATTGCTCCGGCTGGATTTCCCGATCGGGTTCTGATCAATCAGTTCTATTTGTTTGATCGCATCAATATTCCCGGATAAATTCCGGAAAAGGCCCGGCTTATCAGTAAACTCATCCTTCAGTTTCTTCAATGCAGGATATAGTATCTGTTTTATCAAAGTGGTTTTTCCGCTTCCGCTTACACCACTTACAGCACACAACACATTCAACGGAAATTCAACTGTTATGTTTTTCAGGTTATGCTGCATAGCACCCTCTATTGTTATTGACCGATTCCATTTACGGATATTTTTTGGCGGTTCGATTTTTAATGTACCTGAAAGGTATTTCCCCGTCAGGCTTTCTTTATTTGCAATGATCTCATCATAATTCCCTTCTGCCACCACTTCTCCCCCTAAATGACTTGCAAAAGGCCCCATGTCAATGATGTGATCTGCTTCCCTCATCATCATTTCATCATGCTCTACAACAACAACGGTATTGCCAAGATCCCTCAACTCTTTTAACACAACGATCAGCCTTTCAGTATCCCGGCTGTGAAGGCCTATTGATGGTTCATCTAAAATGTACAGTGAGTTGGTAAGGTTGCTGCCAAGGCTGCGGGTAAGCTGAATGCGCTGACTCTCTCCTCCGCTTAATGAATTGGCCAAACGATTCAAAGTGAGATACCCCAATCCAACGTCTATCAAAGTTTTTAACCGGTTGTGTATTTCAATTAAGATCCTTTTTGTAACCTGTTTGTCGTACTGGCTCAAAGTCAGCTTATCAAACCATGCCTGTAATTCTTTTACAGGCAGTTCACAAAGCTCTCCTATATGCATACCGCCCACTTTAACATACAATGCTTCTTTCCGAAGCCTGTAGCCTTTGCATTCGGTACAAAGTGTTCTGCCACGATACCTGCTTAACAAAACACGATACTGTACCTTATATAAATTCTGTTCCACTTCTTTAAAAAAATCATCGATGCCATTTACATGTTCATTGCCTTTCCACAATATTTTGTATTGAGCAGTTGTTAGATCCATGATCGGTTTGTGCACCGGAAAGTCAAATTTCTTAGCCGCTTTGACAAAGGCTTCTTTCCACAACCCCAGTTTTTCGCCTTTCCAGGGAGCCACTGCTCCTTCATACAGGCTTAACCGTTTGTCTGGTATGATCAGATCCGGATCCAATCCAAGTATCTGTGAAAATCCTTCACAAGTTGGGCAAGCGCCAAAAGGATTGTTAAAAGAAAAAAGATTGGGTACCGGTTCTTCAAACTGGATCCCATCCAATTCAAATTTATTGCTAAAGGCCAGGATTTTTTTACCGTTTATTTCCAGTTGCATCATTCCTTCCCCTTCATAAAATGCAGTATTCACTGAATCGGAGATGCGATGGATATCTTCTTCGTCAAATTCCTTCTTTACCAGCCTGTCGATCAATAAATATGAAAGATCCTTTGTTGTTTCTTTAACAGATTCCATGAATGCTTTTGTATCTTTTATTTCCAAAAGGTCTTCTATTCTTAAAATTTCGCCATCCTTATACAAACGTGAAAATCCTTTTTGCAATAAAATATTGAGTTCTTCTTTGATATCCCTGTTGCGGTGCTGTTTAAATGGAACCAGTATCAGAATCTTATCACCTTCTTTTAATGTATTGATCATTTTCAGCACATCGGTAACATCGTCTTTTTTCACTTCCCTTCCACTGGCCGGCGAAATTGTTTTTCCTGCCCTTGCATACAAAAGCCGCAGGTAATCGTAAATTTCCGTCATGCTGCCAACAGTACTGCGGGGTGTACGTGTAATTACTTTTTGCTCAATGGCTATTGCCGGACAGAGCCCTTTGATATAGTCCACATCCGGTTTATTCATCCGCTGCATGAACTGGCGGGCATAAGCACTCAGGCTTTCGGCATATCGCCGCTGGCCTTCTGCAAACAATGTATCGATGGTGAGAGAAGATTTACCTGAACCTGAAACACCTGTAACAACGATCAGTTTATTACGTGGTATGGTAACCGTTATATCTTTTAAATTATGAACCCTTGCCCCTTTAATGAATATATCATTTCCCTGCTGTGTTTGTGGATTTTTCTTTTTTTTGCTGTTGCTTACTGTCTCCATATTTCAACGTAAAGTTAAGCCCGGATGTGGTTATTACTATCAATTGTGAAAATTTTCGTAAAATCACTAAGTATACATCCGAATGTTTTCGAGAAGAAGTACTTTAGTTTTGAAAAAATGAAAAAAATCTTTAAAAAAGATTTGGTTGTTTCGGTTTTCTCTATACTTTCACATTTCCAATATCCAATAAAGTGATAAACCGTCAGATGCCTATCATAAAGACTTCTACGCAATTTTTCTCTCTTATTGGTAAATTTTAACCAAAGTCCTAAACCAAAAACTGTAGAAGTCATGAAAAGCCTTAACAACCTTACCGACCAACAACTCGTTCATCTTTACATGGAAGGAGATTCCAATGCTCTTGCAACATTGGTATTACGTTACAAAGACAAGATCTTCACTTCAATCTATTTGCTTGTTAAAGACAAATACCTTGCCGAAGATATTTTCCAGGATGTATTTATCCGTATCATCGACACACTGAGAGGCGGCCGTTATACCGATGAAGGAAAATTCCTTCCATGGGCCATGCGCATTGCACACAATCTTTGTGTTGATCATTTCAGGAAAGTTAAACGCAGCCCAAGCATTAAAACCAGTGATGACCGCGACATTTTTGAAGTACTGAATTTCTTTGAACCAGGTGCAGACCAACGTATGATGGCTGATCAAAGCCACGACAGGGTTAGGAAAATGATCGATATGCTTCCCGAAGACCAGCGTGAAGTTATTATCCTGCGTCATTATGCTGACCTGAGTTTTAAAGAGATCTCAGCATTAACCAAGTGCAGTATTAACACAGCATTGGGAAGAATGCGCTATGGTTTAATAAACCTGCGTAAAATGATGACTGAAAAACAGATCGCATTATAATAAATTTTAACACTGTTTCCGATAATTTGAATAAAGAGCCTCCCGGTTAAACGGGAGGTTCTTTATTTAAGACAAATAATATTGAACAAGGAATGCTGATCGGAAAGAGAACTTCAATATTCGATATTCCTTGTTCGACATTTGATATCTAAAATTAGCAGTTACAGAGAGGTTATTTCTTTTCAAATGCGTTCACCCCACATTGTAACCATTCCAAATAATCTTTTGCGGAAGGGGTGTATCCAACGGGATAAGTTAACAATACTTCTTCATTGTTTAATATTGCATACCAGGGCTGTGCATTGTTGGTAAAATTCTCTGTTTCAAAAGTTGCCCATTTATCACCAACTGTTTTTATTTCTTTTTGCACGCCTTCTTTTGTTGTATAGGAAAACTGGTTTGCAGCGGGTAATTTTTTCTTATCATCCACATACAGGGAAATTACAATGAATTTTTCTTTCATCAGCTTATACACTTCCGGCTGGCTCCATACATTTTCTTCCATACGCCTGCAGTTCACACATGCATAGCCTGTAAAATCGAGTAAAACGGGTTTATTCTCTTCCCTTGCTCTTTTCATGCCTTCATTGTAATCCCTGCTGCAATTCAATCCCAATACACAATCTGATTCTTTCTGGTAAATACTATAATACAATGGCGGAGGAAAACCACTGATGAAGGAAAGATTTGCCCATTTACTGTTTGTAACACCTGGAACAAGGTAAAGTGTAAACAATGCTGTGATTGTTCCGAATACAATTCTTGTTAAGGATAATTTTTTTACAGGTGAATCGTGTTTGAATTTTATCAAACCAAACAAATAAAAAGTCAACCCTATACCGATGATGATCCATATTCCAATGAATATTTCACGCTTTAAAATTCCCCAATGGATAACCAGGTCGGCGTTGGACAAAAATTTAAATGCAAGGGCTAGTTCAATAAAACCAAGTGCCACTTTAATGGTATTAAGCCAGCCGCCCGATTTTGGCAATGAATTCAGCCAGTTTGGAAAAAGAGCAAACAATGCAAATGGTAACGCCAGGGCTAGTCCGAAACCAGCCATACCAAATGTCAATCGCATAGCCCCGCCGTCACCCGACAATGAACCGGCCAACAGTGATCCAAGTATTGGTCCTGTGCAGGAAAAAGAAACAACTGCAAGCGTTAATGCCATAAAAAATATCCCAATAACATTCCCGGCCCCGGCCTTGCTATCAGCTTTACTGGATAAAGCGGAAGGAAGTGTGATTTCATAATAACCAAAAAATGAAAAAGCAAAAAATATGAATACTGCAAAAAAGGCAACATTCAGGTATACATTGGTTGATATATTATTCAGGATCGCCGGATTTAATTTCTCCAGGAAATGAAAAGGCAGGCTGATGAGGATATAAATGAGAAAGATAAAAAAACCATATAAAAAAGCATTCCTGATGCCGGAACTTTTTGATGTGGCCTTTTTTGTAAAAAAAGATACGGTTAGCGGAATCATTGGAAACAAACAGGGAAGGATCAACGCAATAAATCCTCCCAGGAATCCAAGCCAGAATACATTCAGCAATCCTTTTGATTTTGTATCACCTGATGCTGTGGCAGATTTTCCGCACTGGGTAAGTGGTTTATTGATATTGATTGAAGGTACCAGGATGCGGTTTACCGTTTGTGATACGGCTCTTTCATCAAGAACCAGCGTAATTGTCTTATCCTCCGGGATAAAGTTTTCACGGTAACCGGTATAATAATTCAAATTCAATTTCAAAAGCGGGGAAACAGGGCCATCGAAACTAATTTCTTCTGTAATGATGATACTATCAGTTGCAACTTTAATATCTCTATTTTCAAAAACAGGATCCTTGATAATTATACTATTGGCAAGAATATTTAAAATGCTCTGTTTAACGGCAGAATCCTCATATACAATCACGATACCACTTAACCCTTCAGCATCATTAACATTTGAATAAAGATGCCAGCCTGGCCTGACCGATCCCTTCAACCTTACTTCATATTTATTTTTTCCTGTACTTTTAATTGCAGATTCCCAGCTAACATTTGTACTATCCTGGGCAAATGAAATACCCTTACATAAGATAACAGAAAGGATTAACAGCAATAAAGTCTTAGATTGTAACATGACGACTTTTTAAAAAAAATCCCGAATCATATCGGGATCTGTTGCAAAATTAAAATTTATTTTCCGGCTACTTTTATGGAAAAAGGAATTTCTTTTGGAGGAAGGCATTTTTTATCATTACAAACCATAAATGTAACGGACCCTTTTACCAGGGTGGTAGCAGATGATCTTATTTTTACTTTTTGAATAAAATCCACCTGGTTACTGTAATACCTGAGTGTTGAATTGAAATTGGGATCAAATGATTTTTCAAGCTTACCCGACTCCTTTACTTTCCCGTCTAATTTCACCAGTGGGTTGGCATAAAACTTAAAACTGGTTGGCTCCGGCCCCTCGCCTGCATTCTGGGCATAAATATGCCAGTTGCCATCAATGATTGCACTCATGTGTAATTCATATGTTTTTTGGTCGATTTTTTTTGCACTGCAATTCCATTTTACCGGATTTTCCAATTGCGCATTTGCCACAGTAAAAAATGAAACAAATACGCAAACAAGTAGTGTGATTTTTTTTACCATCTTCTTATTATTGGGTTGTAAAATTTAACTGAAGCAAAATTATTACAGTTATCATGCATTGCCTGTTAAAGATTGTTAATTGTTTTTGATTAGCCAATTCCGAAAAGAGTATTGAAAACGATCCTTCCATCGGTATTATTCAATAATGTACTGCAGGCCCTTTCAGGGTGAGGCATCATTCCGGTTACATTTCCCTGTTGATTACAAATCCCTGCAATATTTTCCATGGCCCCGTTCGGGTTACTTTCTCCGGTAATATTCCCGGATTGGTCACAATAACGATAAATGACCTGGCCATTCTTATGCAAAGATTCCAGGTCTGCCCCACTTGCAAAATATCTTCCCTCCCCGTGTGCCACCGGAACACTCAAGGTATTGGTAGATGCTGAATCTTTGTGTTTTATATAAACATTCTTACATACAAATTGCTGCTGAGCATTGCGCAACAAGGCTCCCGGCAATAAACCGCTTTCACACAATATCTGGAAACCATTACAGACACCAAGCACTTTGCCGCCCTTGTTTGCAAACCCAATAACACTTTGCATCATTGGGCTAAACCTGGCTATTGCACCACATCTTAAATAATCGCCATAACTGAATCCGCCGGGTAGCACAATACAATCCTGTGTATTGAACATACTGATGTCCTTATCCTTATGCCACAATGTTATTACTTCCTGCTGCAGGTCCTGTTGCAAGGCATCTGTCATGTCCCTGTCGCAATTAGATCCCGGAAATACAATTACACCAAATTTCATCTTCCGATTTTTAAAATGATAAAAAACAAATTTACAACCGGCCGGTTTAATCTATCTTAAAAAATATCCAATAACTATACAAATGAACACAAGGCTCCAATGCATCGATAAGGCAAACCATTTTTTTTCCGGATAAAAAAAAGCCGTTCCTGAAATAGCTGCAACCGGAACTGCGGTCAATATCCAGTAGTCGAAACTTTGTGAAGCGCTTAAAAAGGGTACAAACAAAGCAACGAACAGGTATAAAAAAATCAGGTTCCAGCTTTTACGTGACTGCAACAACTGCCGCCGTATATTGCGTTGTATAAAAAATATTCCTACCAAAATGATAAACGTTACAATAAGAACTGCTGCAAATGCCCACTTAGTTTGTGTAAACATAGGTACAGTTACTGATACGCCCGGGAAATGGTAACCCCTCCATCTTCCTGTTAAAAATACCCAGGCTGCTAAAAAATAATAGGGTGTAAGAATTCCCAATAAAGCCATTAGCCATTCGGGTAACCTAAAGGGCCTTGTAATTCCAAGACCTACAATGATCAATAAGGCAAATGCAATTGACGGGAAATAAAGAAATGTTGCAAGACCTGTTATGATACCGATGTTTAATAACGAGGTTTTAGGACTGTTATTATTGTGAAGATTACAGAGCATGAACAATACTGATATCAATAAGGTATTGATGATCAAAGGTGATGATAAATAATACCAATCAGTAAACAATGATGTAAAGAGTAAATAACACATTCCTGTGAGGTAATTTGGTTTCTCCATGAGCCGTTGAGTATTTACCAGCATATTCAAACTAAGGGCCTGGATGAACAACAGTGAAAATGCAATAACACTGTATATAACCGGTAAATCTCCTGCAACAGGAATCATCCATTTAAGAAATGACTTATATAAAAACCCATCCAGTTGTTGTGGTTTTGGAATTTGTGGATGAAGAAACATGGGCAATTTTAATACCAGGCCATATACCAGTAGCAGTAAATTATTGTATGGATTGTTGGCTTTAAATGTGCCTGTCACAAAAATGAATTGTTTACTTAAATAAAAAAGTCCATGAATTTATTACCAGACTGTATTACAAATCAACCTGCTTTTAAATCTTCCATCGTCCGTAAGTTGAAATGCACCCAAAAAGGAATCATTCGCAATGCAAATTTGCGTATTTAAAACTGGTTTAAAAAATCATATCATTCACAATGATGATTATTCAGAAAAAATAACTTTGGCAAATGCTATGTTTGTATTAAAAATACAGGGGATGATCATTTCACGATAGCCTACCTGTTTTGCAAGCCGTGGCATAAACTCATAACCGGCTTCCCGGCTTTTTAATGTTGGGTAACGTTTTATTTCTCCATTGGGTAAAATGCTTTGGTTGCTGATGATCTGTCGCCTGTCGCCCTCATTGAATAAAAAATGTATTTCTGTCCCAACATTCAACAGGGAAAATGAAAGGAAATTATCATTGTCATCATCTGATTGGCTCTTTGGAATTATGTTGTTCCAACTTATATTAAGAGCTGTGTCCAGGCTGAGGATCAGAATATTTTCATAATAATAACGGGTATTTTGCCAGTTGCTGTAACTGCTGGATGGCCTGTAATAATCATACGCCGGGTTTGATAAATAATAATCATAGGTAGAGATGGAGGGATAATTGTACAAATAATTTGACCGGTTCCAGTTGTTATTTGAACCCGAACGGGTTTGAGAAGAAAAATCTTCGGTTGTGAGGATAAAACCTCCGTCTTTTTTAACAATTGCCTGCCGTATGAAAAGATTGTCAAATGCTGCCCGGTACTGGCCATCTGAATTGATCTTTGTCCTGATTGAATCCGGTAAAATATTGAATGCAGATCTTATAGTATCCTGGCTTTTAGCATCAAGCATTAAAGAATAAAGGCCTTTAATATTTCCACGGTTTTGAGTATAATAAAAAGAATTGAGTAAATAATGCCCGTTTAAATTATCAATTTTTAATTTTAATTCATCAATATATTTTTCCTGCAGGTCAATGTTGAGTATTTTGTATTCTTTTGTTCCCTGACTTCGGAAAAAGACTGCCAACCCGTCAATATTATCTTTAAAGATCCCCTTTGTTCCTTTTGCAAATAAAAAATTTCCGTCGTTGTCAACTACCATGTCGCTGTAAATGTCTTTCCTGTCATCAAATTCTGTGATCATTCGTGTACTGTCCAGCATTTTCAGATCAGCATTGAATAGTTTTGTTGCAACTGTAAGTATTTGATTTTTTTTCTGCATTTTATAAACAAGTACCTGTTTCTTATCCTGGCTATAAACAGTATTGTATATTTTGTTGTCGGCAAGAATGGGTACCCTCGTAGAATCCAGTTGAACCGGTTCACTCATTTTTTTTCCATCAGGCCCCATTTTCACTCCCATGCAATGAACAATTTTATTTTTCTGATATTGGTATATCATATAAAAATGGCCGGGGTAAACAATAAAATCAATATTATATGTCTTTTCAGGTACAAAGCTAAGCCGGATGGTTTCCCTGATCTTCATCTCCTGGTCGTATACAGCCAACAGGTGTTTTGATTTTACATTTTTATAAATAATGTAGCTGTTATTCATTTTTCCCAGGATCTCAAAATTAATATCCCTGTTATCCTCACTGTTATACCCCGAATAAATAATTTCCTGTGCAATAAGTGCCTGCGGAAGTATAAAAATCAATATAAATACAACAATACGGAGGG
>JAYSWW010000244.1:0-1687 GCA_043717805.1 Ferruginibacter sp. | reverse complement strand
ATTATATATAACCCCTTATTATACTTCTGATAATCATTATGTTGCAAATATTATTTCTTCTTCTTTGATATTAAGTTTTTTTATTTTTCTTTGAATATTCTTCACTTCATTTTTTCTAATTTTATCAAGATATTCCTCAGGGATTACCGGCTTATATGCTTCTTTTTTTACCAACATATTCCATATTATTTTAGAGAGTTTATTGGCAGTAGCTATTATGGCAGCGCTTCTCTCACTTCTTCTCTGTATCCGTTTAAAAAAGTGGACTAAATATCCGCCCGTTTTCATATTGCCTATTGCATTGGCAGCGTGCATAAACGCCTTTGCCAAACGCCCTTTCCCCTTTCGGGTGTGGCTGCTCAATACCTTGCCTCCCGTCTTTCTTAAATCTGGAGCCAAACTTAGCCATGATGAAAAATGTTTGGCCGTCGGGAAGGCTTCCATATCCAATCCCGTTTCGGCTGTGATGCATAATACAAGACCCAGCCCTACACCTTCAACACTACTGATATCAACTCCACCGGTTAAATCAACAGCCAGTCGCTGTAAGTTTATGTTGGCCTCATTTTTACGGGCTTTCTTTTTGTTTATTTTTAGCCCTTCTACCTTTACCAGGTTGTCTTCCTTTTGTTTGCGATCTATCTCCGTAGTCAATAATTGCTTAATGACTTCGTCACACTCATCTATCATTTTATGATAGTGCTTGTATATTTCATAGCATTGCCTTAGCTCAAAAATATACTCTTCCCGCCAATCGCCGGTTAGGGCAGATGCTATTTGTTCCTTAGGTGTTTTTACAGTAGGTTGTGCCAGCGAAGCCAACACCTTTGCATCACGTTCACCTTTCAATATTGCTTCTATAATATCTTTACCAGAGCGTCCCATAACATCACGAAGAACGCTGTCTAAACGGATATTGATCAGCCGTAATGCCTTTTGCATCTTGTTGATATAGCTTGCTGCATTATCCACCAGTGTTTGCCGGTGCCGATAATATTGGCGCACTTTTTCGGTAAACAAATCAGGGATGAAGCTGCCTTCCAGCATGCCCATTGTATGTAATTTTTGAATCCACTGGGAATCCTTTACATCAGTTTTTCTGCCTTTTACATTTTTTGTAAATTTACCATTGACCAATATGGGCTCAAGTTTGTATTGCTGCAACAATACAAACAAAGGCTGCCAATAACTGCCGGTACTTTCTAATGCAACCGTTGTTCGCCCGGCTGCCACCAGGTGCTTACAGATGTCATGCAGGTCTTCTGTGTAAACGCCAAACTCTTTTACATCTTCTTTGTGTTGTCCAATGGCTACATAATGAGAGGTACTGCCTACATCAATACCAGCTGCCGCTAAATTAACAACCGGCATTTTTTCAAACCGGTCTGTTTTTGGTTGCTTAACTTTGTGCATTATCTATTGTTTTTGTAAAACAGCCGCCAACAGGTTGCACAGAAGTATTGAAAATATTATATGCGGGATGTTTCCCTGCCGTAAAGCAGTTGACTCACCAATCTTTGTTTCTGAAAATGGCTTGCGTAAAAAAGCCATTAAATAGCAACCCCACCAGAATTATAATCGAACTCTTTCGTATCAATTTGTCGAACGGTTGGGTTGGCGGCTGTTTTGATTTAAAACACTAAGATATTTAATCAACGCTTAAAGGTTATACTGCTTTTGTTGCGAA
>JAYSWW010000243.1:0-1690 GCA_043717805.1 Ferruginibacter sp. | reverse complement strand
CGACGACTTGCTTTTTTGAATCGGACCCTGAAAAGTAAGATTAGTACTAAGTACACCGATGCCACCTTCTGTCTGGTATTTCGTTTTATTTCCTTCTTTCATGGTGATGTTCAGTATCGAACTCAGCCTGCCGCCATATTCAGCAGGAAAACCGCCTTTAATCAACTGCACATGATTAATTGAATTTACATTGAAAGTGCTGAACAGGCCAAACAGGTGATTGGGGTTATAAACCGTAGCTTCATCAAGAAGCACCAGGTTTTGGTCCAGGTTGCCGCCCCGTACATAAAAGCCCGCTGTACCTTCCTGGCCAGCCTGTACACCGGGCAGCAACTGGATAATTTTCATCACATCCCGTTCACCCATCAATACCGGAAAGTTCTTTATTGCCTTAATGGGCACATCAATCACTCCCATTTGTGCTTTTTCCACATTTCGGTTATTCCTTGCAGAGGATACAACAACTTCACCCAAACTCCCGGCACTATTTTCCATTAAAGCTTCAATCTGCACATTTTCTTTTGCTGTAATTTTTTTTGCATTGATTTTATAACCTTGATAACTAATTAACAATTCGATAGTGTCAGTTGCGTTTGCGGAAAGTGAAAAGAAACCATACTGATTGGTACTGGTACCACTCTTTGTATTTACATTTACTACAGAGGCGCCTATTAATGCTTCTCTGGAAACGGCATCCTTTACATACCCACTGATGGTGATTTTTTGAGCCGAGCTATGCAGGCTCAGGGCCAGCAAAAACAGAAGTAAAATATTCTTCATCTTTTATCTGGTTTATTAATCTTTTCAGGAAATGGTATAGAAAAAAATTAAATACTTGTATCTATTATCAAACCACAACATACATTCGCCTGTCAGAACTGTGAGGTTTTGTCTTTTCCATTTTTTTAATCCATTGTTGCTTTACAGGTTCCAGCATTTGCTGGCAGTAGCCAGTGAAGTAGTGATGCGATTTTAAGAAATCAATATTGTTTAAGTTCCATTGTTTTTCATTAATGTCATTATTGTAATATGCCTGAAGTTCCTGTCTGAGTAATTCCGTTCTTTCCTTGAAATTATTTGAGCCTAAGTGAAAGAGGTCGGCATCGCAGATTACTTTATCTATACCGCTTACCGGGTTCTGAGGCATTTTTGTAGCTTTAATGCAGGCTGTAACTGCTGAAATTATTATTTGGCCAACATTGTGCTTTAACAGAAAAGATTGAGCAATCTTCATGCTTTCTATTTCATGGCCTTCCATGCGGCCGGTAGTATATCCTGTATCATGAAACCATGCAGCTATTATCAAAATAAATGTTTCTTCCTCGTCAAACTGATAAAAAGTAGAAATGACTTCCGCAGCTTCTGCCACCTGCATAGTATGTGCAAGATTGTGGAATACAAACTTAGCGTCAAGCTCTTTTGCGAATAAGTCTTTTACTTCCGTTTTTAATGAGGCAATTATTCTGATGCAGGATTCTTTCATTAATTGATATTTTTCTTTGGTTTCAGTCAGGTATAAATAGCTCCCCGAAAATCAGGGAGCTTTACCCTTAAAGCGCCAATGAAAAATTATTTTCCCTCTGGTATTTCACATTCGCAAACACGAGGAACTTTGGGGTCAGAATGGCCGGTTGAATCTTCAAAATTACCGTCATGGTCAAGGTCAATCTCTTCCATAGTGAAAGAACCG
>JAYSWW010000242.1:0-11271 GCA_043717805.1 Ferruginibacter sp. | reverse complement strand
TTGCACCGGCAGTTGCTAAAGCAGCAATGGAAAGTGGCGTGGCCAGAATCAATATTGAAGACTGGGATGCATATGTGATAGAATTGAACAAACGGCTGGGCCTGGATAATCAACTGAGCCGTGTGATCGGCAATAAAGCAAGACGTGATCCAAAAAGGGTTGTTTTTGCAGATGCAGAAAATATAAAAATACTGAAAGCAGCTCAGTTGGTGCTTGAAGAAAAAGTTGGTTACCCGATTTTATTGGGGGATGAAAAAAAGATCATGGAAATTGCATTGGAAAACTCCATAGACCTTGATGGCATGCCAATCATCAATCCCAAAGCTGATGAAACGGAAGATTTAAGAAAACAATTTGGCGAATTATTTTTTTCAAAAAGGCAACGGAAGGGTGTAAACAGGTATGAGGCTTTCAAGGCAATGAAAGACCGCAATCACTTTGGCTGTATGATGGTTGAAACTGGGGAAGCAGATTGCATGATCAGCGGCCTTAGCCGCAATTACCCGGATACCATACGCCCGGCAATTGAAATCATCGGTACAGAAGAAGGTGTAAGGAAAATCGCAGGAATGTATTTATTGTTTACAAAACGTGGTCCCTTATTCCTGGCCGATACCACTGTAAATTTCAACCCAACTGCAGAAGAACTGGCAGAAATTACCTTGCTTGTTGCAAAAGAGGTAAAGCATTTTAATATTGTTCCGAAAATTGCCATGCTTTCCTATTCTAATTTTGGCAGCAGTGATTCGCCGGAAGCAAACCTCGTTAGAAAAGCCAGGGAAATTGTAAAAGAAAAAGAACCTTCACTGATCTGTGACGGTGACATACAGGGTATACTTGCTTTCAATAAAGAGATCCTCAAAGAGAATTATCCTTTCACAGAATTGATCAACGGTGAGGTAAACACGCTTATTTTTCCAAATCTTGCAGCAGGAAATATTGCCTATAACCTGTTACAGGAAGTAGGTGGCGCTGATAGTATAGGCCCTATTTTACTTGGATTGAATAAACCGGTACATGTATTGCAATTGGGCAGTTCAATACGTTCTATTTTTAACATGGTAGTTATTGCAGTTGTAGATGCACAGTCAAAATGCAAGACCAACACCCAGGAAGAAATGAAGAAAAGCAAATGGTGGAAACGAGCTAAGAAAACTGTATAGATGTCAGGCTCCCTGAGTGGCCAGGCATCTGTATAGCTTAAAATAAAAAACAATCAATGAATTTTTTCACTCATTTCGGCCGATACCTTTTAATGCTTAAAGGCATGTTCAGCAAACCTGAAAATGCAAAGTTGTATTGGAAGGAATTTATGCACCAGTGTTCTGAGATCGGTATTGGCTCTTTGGGTATAGTCAGTATCATTTCGGTTTTTATGGGTGCGGTTAGCGCTGTTCAAACCTCTTACCAGCTTGTAAGCCCGTTGATTCCTCAAAGTACCATCGCACAGATCGTAAGGGATACTGTTATCCTGGAATTTGCCCCTACACTTGTATGTATAGTTTTGGCCGGTGTTATTGGCAGTAAGATCGCCAGCGAACTTGGAAATATGAGAGTAAGTGAACAGATAGATGCATTGGAAATAATGGGCATCAATACAAAGACATATCTGATCATGCCTAAAATTGTTGCCGCCTTGTTAACAATACCTATGCTGGTAGTTATTGCCATGGTTTTGGGAATCTGGGGCGGCCGCCTTGCAGGCTCTGCATCAGGTATCCTTTCTACAAATACTTATGACCAGGGTTTGTTATTGAGTTTTATGCCATACAATGTATTTTTTGCTTTGGTAAAAGCTTACACATTTGCATTTATCATCAGTACAGTTCCTGCATATTATGGTTATTATGTAAAAGGAGGATCACTCGAGATAGGCAGAAGCAGTACAAAATCAGTTGTGGTTAGTTGTGTTATGATATTACTGGCTGATTATATCCTCGCAGCTTTGTTATTATAAAAACTCTGTGAATTTAAATGCCCGGTAAAAATTTAATATGATCGAATTTAAAAATATCAGTAAAAGTTTTGGTGATAAAATTGTCCTTGACGGGGTAAGCCATATCATGGAAACCGGGAAGGCTAATTTGATCATTGGCACCAGTGGCAGTGGTAAAACAGTTTTGCAAAAATGTTTAGTAGGATTGATTGAACCCGATAAAGGAGAGATCATCTACGACGGTAAAAGCTTTACCGAAATGACAGAAGATGACAGAAAGTTATTAAGGCAGCAGATTGGTATGCTTTTCCAGGGTTCTGCATTGTTTGACAGCATGAATGTGGAAGAAAATATCAAATTCCCTTTAGACATGTTTACAAAGGATGCCAATTCAAAAAAACTTAAACGTGTAAACGAAGTGCTTGAAAGGGTGAACCTGGTAGGGAGCAATAAAAAATTTCCGGCTGAAATTAGCGGTGGAATGAAAAAAAGAGTAGCCATTGCCAGGGCAATCGTTTTAAATCCAAAATATCTTTTTTGTGATGAACCAAATTCCGGCCTGGATCCGCAGACCTCTTTATTAATAGATAAACTGATTTATGAGATCACCAAAGAATTCAACATGACTACCATTGTTAATACACATGATATGAACAGCGTTATGGAGATCGGAGACAATATTCTTTACCTGTCCAATGGCAAAAAAGAATGGGCTGGCAACAGCAAAGACATCATTTTTTCCGATAACAAGCTATTAAATGAATTCATATTTGCCTCAGAATTTCTACAGGATGCAAAAAGCATGCGTATGCTGGAAGCAAAAGGTAAGGTGGATGAAAAAGGAAAGATCGTTTGATGAGTTTGATCCATCTGCAACTTTGGGGCTGATTATTAAATTAAGATTGTTATAAATTCAGGCTTCCTCTTCAACAGAATACACTCCTAAAATATTCTCTTTCCTTAATAACCCATCTCCCCTATCTTTGCGTGCTATTTCTATAATTTATTCTTAATTTTTTAATTGAAAACATGTCAGTTTTAGTTAACAAAGATTCCAAAATAATAGTACAGGGTTTTACCGGTACAGAAGGTACATTTCACGCTACTCAAATGCTGGAATACGGCACCAAACTCGTTGGAGGTGTTACACCCGGAAAAGGCGGAAGCTTACATTTAGACAAGCCCGTTTTTAATACAGTAGCCGATGCAGTGAAAGCTACGGGAGCAAATGTTAGCATCATTTTTGTTCCTCCGGCATTTGCAGCCGATGCTATTCTGGAAGCTGCTGATGCAGGCATCGCATTGGTTGTATGTATAACAGAAGGTATCCCCGTTCAGGATATGGTTAAAGTGAAAAGTTTTTTACAGGGAACTAAAACAAGACTGATCGGCCCCAATTGCCCGGGTGTTATTACTGCTGAAGAATGTAAAGTTGGGATCATGCCGGGTTTTATTTTCAAAAAAGGAAGGATAGGCATCGTTTCAAAATCGGGCACACTTACCTATGAAGCAGCCGACCAGGTTGCCAAAGCCGGACTTGGGATCTCTACAGCCATTGGAATTGGAGGTGACCCGATCATTGGCACCACAACCAAAGAGGCCGTTGAATTATTCATGAATGATGAAAATACAGATGCAATTGTAATGATCGGAGAAATTGGTGGGGGTATGGAAGCTGAAGCGGCAAATTACATCAAATCTACAGGCAACAAAAAACCGGTAGTCGGATTTATAGCCGGGCAAACAGCTCCTCCGGGAAGGCGAATGGGTCATGCTGGCGCCATTGTTGGCGGAGAAGATGACACTGCAGCTGCAAAGATGAAGATCATGGCTGCTTGCGGCATTCATGTTGTAGCAAGCCCTGCAGATATTGGTAAAACCATGGCTGAGGCTCTGAAAAAATAATCAATTTATAGATGTGCTGATGTGAAAAAACTTCTGATTTTCACATCAGTACATTCTCAAATCATCACATCAACTTATTCTACAAATAAAAAAGGGCGGAATCCAAATTCCAACCCCCGTCCGCACCGGTCATCCGGGCGGGCTTTCCAAAGTATAGCCACTAAAACTATTATCTGTTCGCAAGCATAAACCGGGCAAGTTCTTCTTTACTGCTGCTGTATGAAAATGCATCGTTTAGTATGAAATAATTATTCTTATCAACCGTATATTGATAACAGTATTTCGCAATTTCAAGTTTACTGTTCTCAAAACTGAATAATAATACGATCTCCTTTACCTGTGCTGATGAAAAATAATTAGTGGCAATGGTTTGTTTTGCAACAACCAATCTTGTATTGTCAAAACTTTCATTCCTTAAAACTTGTTTGAATTGATCAAATGTGCGGCTGTTCATCGGCTGCATATAATTATCATTGTTATTGCCCCAACCGCCATGATCGTCGTTTTCAACATTTTCATCGTAATAACCGGCATCCATTCGCCTTTCATCTGTAAAAGCCTTCCCAAATCGATTGATAACAATGTCAACATGGCACTGAGGCTTAACATAAATGTTTCCTGAATAGATCATTTGCAGATTCCTGTTAAATTTACCGTCGTAATTATTCCTTGACTTCTTCTTTCGAAATACTTTAACTGTATGGTAGCCCGGCCTGATGTCATTGATGACAAATTCGTTGTCATTTCCCTTGCTGTTGTAATCATTGCCATCAATCAATACCCTTACAGTTTCAAAAGTTGTTGTGCTGACTGTTAGTTTACCCTGGTAATTATTGACCCGCTTGTAAGTTTCATCTGGCTGTGCAAATGAAGAAAAAATGGTTAATAAAACCGAAAGGAGTGTAAAAATAATTTTCATGTTATAAATTTTAAGGTTTAAAAATCGGGATAGTATTTGAATATTTTGATGCTATGCAGGCACAGATGTTAAATGGGAAATTGATAATAAAAAGTTAAAGAAATAATTCAGCCTGTTTTATGCAAAAAAACGATACAATACATCTTAATCATATAATTTGCTCAAACAACATTTACTATCTTGTATATATAAACTTAGCCCGGTTATGAATTCAATAAAAATACTCAGCCTTATTTTTCTGATTATGACATCATCGTTAAACATTTCTGCCCAGCAACCAAATGATTTTTCAAAAAACTGGAAACAGGTAGAAGTTTTTGAAAAGAAGGGCCTGACCAGATCTGCACTAAAAGAAGTTTTATCGATTTTTAATTTGGCTGTTACATCCGGCAATGAGACTCAACAGGTGAAATCTGCCATGTACCAGATGAAATACAGAAACATGGTGGAAGAAGATAATAAAGCAAATAACATTTTTTATATAGATACACTGGTTGCAAAAACAAAAGCCCCTGCCAAAAATATTCTTCAAAGTATGCAGGCAGAACTATTTCAGAGTTACAGGGATAATAACCGGTACAGGTTATATGGCCGCACAAAACTTACTGAAGAGAAAAGCAAAGATATTACTACCTGGAGCATTGAAAAACTTAATAAAACGATCGCAACTTTATATAAAGCATCTTTAAAGAATGAATCACTTTTAAAAACAACCATGCTCAATGGCATGGATGCCATTATACAAAAAGGTGAAAATACAAGAAACCTGAGACCAACTTTATTCGATTTCCTTGCCCACAGGGCTCTTGAGTATTTCATGAGCAGTGAAAATGATGTAACAAACCCTTCTTATAAATTCATTTTAAATGATGAAAAATTATTTGCACCGGTTACAGATTTTATAAATTCAAAGTTTGTTACAAAGGACAGCAATTCTCTATATTACAATGCGCTTGACCTTTTCAAAGAAATTTTAGAGTTTCATTTAAATGACAGCAACCCCGACGCATTGCTGGATGCAGACCTGATAAGGCTGGAGTTTGTTTACGAACATGGGGTATTTACCAATAAAGACAGGCTTTATGAAAATGCATTGATGAACATTGAAAATTCTTTCAACAAAAATCCAACTGCTGCACAGGCTATGTACCTGAGGGCACAATTGTATTATACGCATGGGCAGAATTTTGATCCGGTAACAAATAAAGAGGTGCAGTATGATATTAAAAGAGCTAAAGAGCTTTGTGAACAAGTAATAAATAGTTTTCCTAAAACGGAAGGAGCAATCAATTGCCAGAATTTATTGAACCAAATAAAGATCCCTTCATTGGATGTGGCAACAGAAAAAGTAAATCTGATCAATCAGCCATTTCGCAGCCTGGTAAAATATAAAAATATCAATACACTTTACCTGCGTATGATAAAAACAGAAAGGGAAGAAATAAAAAGGATCAATCAATTAGGATATGAAGTAAACTGGAATGAAATAATAAGTCTTAAAGCTTTTAAAAGCTGGAAAATTGATTTACCAAACCTGCAGGATCATCAGCAACATTCCATTGAAATTAAAACAGATGCCTTGCCCTCAGGCACTTATTATATTCTTGCAAGCATAAACCCTGATTTTTCTTTAACAAATAATATCATTGCCAGGCAATTGACCTATGTAAGCAATATCAGTTATATCTCAAACAATAAAGATGAATTATACATTCTTAACCGCGAAAACGGGCTGCCATTGCCAAATGCAACCGTACAATTATGGCAGCAAATTTATAATTACAATACCAGAAAATACGATGAAATTAAAAAAGACAAATACAAAACGGATTTAAATGGTTATATCAAAATAAATAAAAGCAAAGAGAACTACAACAATTCCATACAGGTAAAATACAACAGCGATGAATTGTTCCTTGATGACAATATTGGCAGTTACTATTACAATAGTTACGAAAGGGCATCGGCAAAAAGAACATTTTTGTTTACCGACCGCTCTATTTATCGTCCTGGCCAAACTGTTTTTTTTAAAGGAATCGTGGTAAATACCGACAGTTCGGGTAAAAAAAGCAGCATCGTAAGCGGATATAAAACTACGGTTATACTATATGATGCAAATGGCCAGAAAGTAAACAGCATTAATCTTCAGTCTGGAACTTATGGCTCATACAATGGCAACTTTAAACTTCCGGAAGGCATATTAAACGGCTCATTCTTTTTGAAAGATTCATCCAATAATTCAACACAAATATTTAGTGTGGAAGAATACAAACGTCCTAAATTCTTTGTCGAAATCAATAAACCAACTGGTACTTACAGGTTACAGGACAGCATCACTGTAAAAGGAAAAGCAAAAGCATTTGCAGGAAATAATATTGACGGAGCGAGTGTAACTTATAGGGTTGTACGCCAAGTACGTTATCCTGTTTGGTGGGGCTGGGGTTATTATAAGCGGAGCTTTCCGGGCAGAAGCGATGAAATGGAAATTACCAATGGAGTAACCAGTACCAATGCTGCAGGTGAGTTTTTAATTAAATTCAAAGCGATCCCGGATGAATCCGTTGACAAAAAAAACCAGCCTGTTTTTCATTATGAAGTAACTGCGGACATTACTGATATCAACGGAGAAACGAGAACCGGTAATACAAATGTGGCGGTAGCATATCAAATGCTGCAACTTGACATTGTTTCTTCTGATAAAATGGAAGCCGACAGTATTAAAAATATTAAGATCAAAAGTACAAACCTGAATGGGCTGTTTGAAAAGACAACTGTAAAAGTTGCATTGTATAAATTAAGGTCTCCAAAACTTATTTTAAGAAAAAGATACTGGGAAATGCCTGACCAGTTTTTAATGAGTTACGATGATTATAAATCAAACTTCCCTTATGATATTTACAGCGATGAAGATCAAATGAGTAAGTGGGCGATGGGTGATGCAGGCGTTGTAACAACAGATACAACCAGGGAAAATGGCAGGTTCTCATTACGCAACGGGCAACTTGCAACCGGTTGGTATAAACTTATTGCAACAACCAAAGATAAGTATGGTGAAGAAGTGAGTGCGGAAAAATTTATACTCATTACAGATGGAAATGGTTTTGTTTTAGAAAACAAATCAGTTATCAATATAAAAACCAGTAATTCCATCTCAGAACCAGGCGAAAAGATCAGTTATAATATTTCAACCGACCTTGAAAAAATATGGCTTATCCAGAACCTGGTTAAACCGGGTGTTTCAAACAAAACCTCTTATCAAACCATTACAACCTCAAACCAATACCAAAATGAAATAACAGTAACAGAAACTGATCGTGGCGGCATTCATATGAATTATGCATTTGTTCAACACAACCGTGTTTACACAGGAACAGAAACTTTTGCAATACCCTGGAGTAATAAAGATCTTAACATCAGCTATGAAACATTCCGTGATAAACTATTGCCCGGAAGTGAAGAGAAATGGAAAATAAAGATCAGTGGAAATAAATCAGAGAAGATTGCAGCCGAAACTTTGATCAGTATGTATGATGCATCACTTGACCAGTTTAAAAAACACGACTGGGTTTCATTAAAATCGTTGTGGCCTGTAAACAGTGATCATATATCATGGACACAAAATGGATTTGCTGCCAACCATTCTGATGAATACAACAGGATCAATTATGCAGTGGTGGAACAAAAACCCAAGTCGTATGATGAACTGATAAATAATGGATGGAATGAAAGCAATTATTATAGAAGGGGTATGGTTGTATCAGCTGATGCAAGTATGATGTCTTCGCCACAAATGGCTGAGGGAAATCAATTGAATGAAGTAGCAATTACAAGTGCCGCGGCAAATAAAAAAATCAGCATAAGGGGCACTGCAAGCATAAAAGAAAGGGAAAAGAACGGAATAGCCGATTCCGTTGATACTGATAAAAAAGATCTGCAAAACAACAATATCAAGATCCGAAAAAATTTCAACGAAACTGCTTTCTTCTTTCCATCTTTATTAACTGATGAAAATGGAAATATAGAATTCTCTTTTACCATACCCGAAGCATTGACTGAATGGAAAATGATGACAATGGCACATTCCAAAGAACTGGCCAGCGGATATTCTGAGAAGACAATCATTACCCAAAAGCCATTGATGGTTCAACCAAATGCACCACGTTTTATGCGTGAAGGGGACCAAATTGAATTTTCTGCAAAAATTGTAAATCTTTCGGATAAAGAACTCACAGGTACGGCTCAACTGGAATTATTCGATGCATCCAACAATAAATCAATAGATGGCTGGTTCAAAAATATTTTTCCCACACAATATTTTACGGTTGCAGCAGGGCAAAGTGTATCGGTTAAATTCCCCATTGGCATTCCGTCAAATTTCAATTCGGCATTGACATACCGGGTAAAAGCAATTACAAAAGATGCTGCATTCAGCGATGGTGAAGAAGCTGCTCTGCCTGTTCTTACAAACCGAATGTTGGTAACAGAAAGCATGCCATTGAATCTGCGCAATGAAACAACAAAGAATTTTAAGTTTGAAAAATTACTCAACAGCGGAAAAAGTGAAACACTCAGCAATCATGCTTTAACTGTAGAATATACAAGCAACCCCGCCTGGTATGCTGTACAGGCCCTGCCATATTTGATGGAATTCCCTTATGAATGTGCAGAACAAACATTTAACCGTTATTATGCAAATGCGCTTGCAGGATTTATAGCCAATTCAACACCAAAAATTAAAACCATTTTTGAATCATGGAAAAACCTTGATACTGCAGCATTGATGAGTAATCTTCAAAAAAATGAAGAACTGAAATCATTGTTGTTACAGGAAACGCCCTGGGTAATGGATGCACAAAATGAGAGCCAACAGAAGAAAAACATTGCATTGTTGTTTGATATGGTACGTATGTCCCGGGAAAAACATGCTGCATTCACTAAACTGAAAGAAATGCAAAGCAGCAACGGGGGATTTACCTGGTTCAAAGGTGGTCCCGATGACAGGTATATGACCCAATACATTATGACCGGTATTGGTCACCTTCGCAAATTAAATGCTATAAGCAAGGATGATGATTCCGAATTAAAACCGGTTATTGATAAAGCAATCCCTTACCTGGATGCGAGGCTGAAAGAAGAATATGATCTTTTGAAAAAAAATAAAGCTGATCTGAAAAAGAACAACCTTTCTTCCTCCGCCATACATTATCTATACATGCGTAGTTTTTTCAATGAATATAAGATCAGTACAACAAATCAAACTGCCTATACTTACTATCGCGGGCAATCGCAAAAATTCTGGCTAAGCAATTCCAAATACATGCAGGCCATGATCGCACTTGCATTGCAAAGAACAGATGATATTAAAACTCCTGTTGCAATTATCAGATCACTGAAAGAAAATGCCATTTACAAAGAAGAAATGGGAATGTATTGGAAAGACCTTGCAGGGGGCGGATATTATTGGTACCAGGCACCGATAGAAAGCCAGGCTATGATGATAGAAGCTTTTACTGATATTGATAAGAACAATAAAACAGTTGATGACCTGAAAACCTGGTTAATAAAACAAAAACAAACACAAAATTGGAAAACGACCCGTGCAACTGCAGAAGCCTGTTATGCTTTATTATTAAACGGCAGCAACTGGTTATCAGAGGAAAAAACAGTTACCATTAATTTAGGCAGTACAATAATAAAAAGTACCGACAACAGTACAGAAGCAGGCACCGGTTATTTTAAAAAAACAATAGCAGCCGAAAAAATTAAACCCGACATGGGGAATATTTCTGTAAACATAAACTCATCTTCAAACCAACAGATCAACACATCAACTTCCTGGGGATCCGTTTACTGGCAGTATTTTGAAAACATTGATAAAATAACATCAGCAGAAACACCCCTCAAACTTGTCAAAAAATTATTCGTTGAAAAGAACAGCGACCGTGGACCGATTTTACAATCTTTGAAAGAAGGGGATGAATTACATATTGGGGATAAAGTGAAAGTGCGCATTGAACTTCGTGTAGACCGCGACATGGAATACATTCACATGAAAGACATGCGTGCTTCCTGCATGGAACCTGTGAATGTGATCAGTCAATATAAATGGCAGGGCGGATTGGGATATTATGAAAGCACCAAAGATGCCAGTACCAATTTTTTCTTTGGCTGGCTGCCCCGTGGCACTTATGTTTTTGAATATCCTATGTTTGTAACCCACAGCGGGGATTTCAGCAATGGCATTACAACGATTCAATGTATGTATGCCCCGGAGTTTACAAGTCACAGTGAAGGGATCAGGGTAAATGTGAAGTAAATATCATACAACGAATTACTAAAAATACTCAATATTAAAAATGCATGATTGTAAGAAACATCAATCATTTCCCGCAATCATGTATTTTTCCAAACTGTATCTTCTTAATTGGTTAAAACCCAAAAAAAAATCCATGCCTCGTATAACATGGATTTTAAATAAAGGCAAAGCATAAAAACGAAGTTAATCTGGTTG
>JAYSWW010000241.1:0-1694 GCA_043717805.1 Ferruginibacter sp. | reverse complement strand
GTTTGTCCTTTTGTGAAATATGGCAGCCATGTTTGAAAGCTGCTTTTCCCTGATGCACTGAAAAAAGAAATGTCAATTCCCATTTTTTCATACATCCTTAAAAATTCGCCTTCTTTTTTTTCAAACAAACTGTTCTCATCAGCTATTTCCTGGTTGTGAATGGTTAAAATATTATTTCCCGGAAAATCATTGATCAGTTTAAATATTTCAGGAGAAACAGAATAAGGCGCATGCGGCACTATTGAATTTGACTGAAATGATGCAGCGTAAGTATTATAAATATCCAATGCCTGGTTAAACCGTTTTGTTGCAACCGCTGGAGGAAAACCACTTACTTCAATAAAATTATGATATTGTATATTTCCTTTTATTTTTTGCCCGATGGTAAAGTCATTGTTACAAATATCGCCAACGGCAACAATACCGTTTTGTAACATTTCATTTTCGGCTTTTTCAATTGCAGACAGTATGTCATCTTTTTCAAAATGCCTTTCATTTACAACCTTAAACACAAAATCAACAAGGCCGGTGTGCTTGGGAACCAACCCCTTCATATGCGACAGTTCAAGGTGGCAATGGCAATTGATTAAGCCCGGCGAAATTATTCCGTTAAATACTTCAATATCATCGCCTGCATCAACTTCTTCAACCAAATCAATTACAATACCTGAATCATCAAATATCAATATTTGATTACCAGGTAAAATTTCATATCCCGTAAAAATCTGGTCTGCCTTAAATTTTCTGTACAATTTGATTGATTGATATGCTGTAAATTTGCCGCCCGGTACCGGTCTGACGCCCTCGTCTGGCCGATACAGGCTGAACAATGCTATACAGTACAAGTGAGTCCCGCCGCGACGGGGACGATGTTAAGTCTTGTTATTACAGCTTGTACAAAAATAAAATTACACTATGTTAGATAAACTTGACGCAATAAAAGCAAAATTTGATAACCTGGGAGTAGCCCTCACAAACCCGGAGGTTGTAAGCGATAATAAGAGATACAGCGCCATGAGCAAGGAATACCGCAGCCTTGAAAAAATTGTAATGGCCAGGAATGAATATGTAAAATTGCTGGAAGATATACAATTCAATAAAGAAGTATTGAATTCAGACGATGAAGAAATGAGGGAAATGGCAAAAACAGGCTTGCCGGAATTGGAAGAAAAAAAGGAAGTCACAGAAAAAAAACTTCGCAATATGCTGATCCCTAAAGACCCATATGACGAAAAAAATGCCATCCTGGAAATAAGGGCGGGAACGGGTGGTGATGAAGCTTCCCTGTTTGCAGGTAACCTGCTTCGCATGTATTTAAAATATTGTGAAAGGAAAGGATGGAAAACTGCATTACTGAGCGAAAGTGAGGGAACTGTTGGCGGGTATAAAGAAGTCCAGGTTGAAGTAGTGGGCGACGATGTGTATGGTACACTTAAATTTGAAAGCGGGGTTCACCGGGTACAGCGTGTGCCCGATACTGAAAGTAGTGGCAGGGTTCATACAAGCGCTGCCACTGTAGCGGTGATGCCCGAAGCAGAAGAAGTGGATTTTGAACTGAAAGAAAGCGATGTAAAAATGGAAACTGCCCGCAGTGGCGGTGCCGGCGGACAAAATGTAAACAAAGTGGAAACCAAGGTTTTTCTTACACACAAGCCTACAGGCATCGTTGTGGTTTGTCAAACAGAACGCAGCCA
>JAYSWW010000025.1:0-2373 GCA_043717805.1 Ferruginibacter sp. | reverse complement strand
TTGAGCCTGTTTTACAGGCATTGTCATTTATCTTCTTTGTTTCAACTGCATCAAAACCAATATTCCTGTAATTGGCAATGCTTGTTGTTGTTATGGATTCCCTGTTGGCTAAAGTACTTACGGGAGCCCTGGAGGAAGTTTGTACAAATCTTTTTACTTTGTACATATTCCTAATGTAATGAAAGACATTTGTTTTTTTTTCTTTGGAAGGGAAAAAATTTCTAAAATCCTGCTCTGATTCATATGTAATATGATTCAAATGGTCAAATAGTAAAGTGGTTCCTTTTCCATCCATCAGGATATGGTTCCATGATAAAACAAAGGCACAGTTTCCCGATGGGTAATACACAATATCTGCTTCAATAAAACGGGTAGCATTTACCGTAATATCCCTTTCTGAAATTATTTGGGGGATCTCATTTTCTAACGGAATACGATGCTCCCGCAAGATGATCTCATTGCCCCGGTCTGTATATTCCCAATAGGGTATTTTGAAAAGAGATCCGGGGACCAGCCTGATATTGCACAGCCAGTAAATGACCGGAGAACTTTTAAGTATGCCTTCGATTTTTAAAGCAGGCAATTCCTTATCGAAATAAAATGTCTTTCGCATTACATTTCCCCCGGCCCCGTGTTTTTTCGCATGTTTATCCAATACCAAATGAAAACAATCGGCACCACTTAAATGAACTTTTTTGGGAAGGGCAGCTTTATTAAAAGATCTCATGTTGGGTTAATCTTTAGATGCTGTTTATTGTAAAAGTGCCTGCACCGTTGCAGAAAGCGCCTGCAGCGTTTTGAAATTATCCGGTATTAATTTGTCATCCGGAATCATTACACCATACCGGCGTTCGATGAAAAGTATGATCTCAACTGTTGAAAACGAGTCTATCCCTGCCTGTTGAAGATTGGTTGATGCATCAATTTTTACATCGGCTGAGAGAATATTATTTTCGATGTATTTTTTTATATCCTCAATAATTATACTTGATTCCATACTTTAAATTGTTCGTTTTACCCTGTTCACAATGGATGCAATTGCCATCGTAGCAAAAAAGAAAAGGATCAGTTTTATTGCATCTGTCATTATTTCCTTAACACCGCCACCACGTAAAAATAGTTTATAAAATCCTGTCAATGCCCAATTAAGAGGGGAATATGAACTGATATTCCGCATCACTTCCGGCATAACATAACTGGGCACCCAGATTCCTCCCAACGCCGACAATAAAAGTATTGAGAGCGAACCCATGATTGCAGCCTGGTGTTCGGTGGCAGACAATGTTCCAACCATTACGCCATATCCGGTGGCTGCAAAAGCTGTAGCCATTGTTAAGATAAAGATCCCCACATAACTGTGACCCAGCACCAAAGTGGGCAAGCCCAGCATGGGTAAAAATACCAATCCAACTGAAAGCATCAGTAAAAACTGTATCTGGCATACAATTGCATAAACAATGATCTTTCCGTTCACCAGTAATAAATAAGGTGTTGGCATGGTATGGAGGCGAAAAGCACTGCCTTCATTTTTTTCTTTCATTATACTTCCCGACAAGGGAATGGCAATAAAGAACATGGCGAAAATTGCCCAGGCAGGAACATTGTGCTGAACTGCATTGGGAACAATCTTCTGATCAGAACCGGATGCGTATATTTCTTTATATTTAATGATCTGCGATTTTTTATAGGTGTTCTTCGGGGCTGTAGATTTGTCGGGAATTATTTCAGCAACCTGGTCGGAAAATGTTTGAAACATGATCTTAGTCTTTACCTCTGAAATAAATTCATGCAAATTGCTGGTTACAGAAATGAGAAAAGATTTTTTTGCAACCGGGTCTATCAGGATGGTTATTTCAACAGAGTCTGCTGTTGTCATTTTTTTTGTTCCGGGTGTTGAATCGGTATTCAGCGTTTCTGAAACGAGCCCGTTTACATTTCTTCGAATTGCCTCTGTTGCATTTTTCGGGATAACAATGCCTACGAGAAACTTTCCTTCTGCAACGGCTTTCCTGGCAAGTTCAATGGTTGCAGGTTTTCCATCTATAGAATCATAAAAAGTACAGAGGTCATTGTTTCTCAAACCCTGTTCTATCAAAATCCCGAGTGAATCATGGTCATTGTTCACAAAAATGATCGGGATACCCTTTTCATTGATCGTTTTAAATGCCGCATCCTGAATCAATGTCATTACAAATATAAGCGCCATTGGCATGATGAATAAAATAGACAATCCAACTTTATCTCTTATGAGAAGCAGGAATTCTTTTTTAACCGTTGCCAATAGTTTGCTGATCATTAGTCCCGTAATTTTCTGTTGGTTAGATTTAAAAAAACATTTTCCAGGTTCGTTGATCCGGCATTGTTAGCGATCAG
>JAYSWW010000240.1:0-4409 GCA_043717805.1 Ferruginibacter sp. | reverse complement strand
CTGTTCCATTTGCATTGGCAGCAGGATTAAGCGGGGCTGTTGATAGCAGCAGCATTGTTGTCATTGCAGGTATTGCAGAAATAGCTGCAGGTAGTATTGCCATGGGGCTTGGTGGTTACCTTGCCGGAAAAACCGAGCAGGATCACTATAAAAGTGAAGTAAAAAGAGAATATGATGAAATTGAAAATCTTCGTCACAAAGAAATTGAAGAAACCAAAGATTTCTTTGCAAACATTGGCCTGAGCCCTGAAATACAGGACAAGGCTACAGAAGAAATTTCACGTGATAAGGACCGCTGGGTAGAGTTTATGATGAAGTATGAACTGGGACTGGAAAAACCTGATCCAAAAAGGGCCAAAAAAAGTGCACTGAATATCGGGCTTTCCTATATTGCCGGGGGCATCATTCCATTGAGCCCATATTTTTTTATTTCCAGTTCCCCGGAAGCACTGAAATATTCTGTGATTGCAACCCTGATCTGTTTATTTGTATTCGGATATTTTAAAAGCAGGATCACCGGGGTAAACGCATTTTGGGGGGCCATTCGTGTTATGATGATCGGTGCAGTTGCGGCTGGTGCGGCTTTTGGCGTGGCAAAATTATTTCAACATTAAATTTTTATCTTTTTCTGAAATTAATAAACAATTCATTCCCTTTGCGGGGTCCTATTGAATTATAACAGGATTCCATTGTCCTGATCTCAAATTTTCCGGAAAATAATTTTTCATATTCATCCTTGCTGCCGCCAAAAGGCGGGCCACCCTCAAAATCCCTGTTGAACAATACACCGGCGATGTTTCCACCCGGATTTAATAATTCGTACATCTTTTCGACATATTTTTTTCTGAAAGAAGGATCCAATGCACAGAAAAAAGTTTGTTCCAGTATCAGGTCAACACCCAATTTAATTTTGAAAAAATCATCACAAATAATATGCAATTGTTTGCCGACATAAGTTGATAATTTTTTCTGCAAGGCTGATATCAAAACAGGAGAAATGTCGACCAGTGTAATATTGGTAAACCCTTGTTTTAATAAGTACTCCGCTTCGTAGGCATTGCCGCATCCGGGTATAAGAATAGCTTTATTTTTATCTGTTAGCTGATCGATGTATGTTTTTAATGGTAAAGAGATTTCACCTATATCCCAACCTGTTTCCTCTGTCTGATACCTGTTATCCCAATATGAATTGCTTAGTTCTTTTTTCATTTAAAAACGTTTGAATAAACCTATGAAATTTGTAAAAATCTTAAACTGTTACCCGTTATGAATTGATGGTATGTTTATGGTTGGAAGAAATATTTTCCATGGACCAGGTGATCTTTTTAACAAAGGGATTTTTTCTAACCTCACAATCTGTTTTATTACATACAGAACAGGAAAAATCAAGACAGCCGTCTGAGTGTACAAACAATTCAACCGACTCACCATAATTTTTCCTTACAAGGCTTGAAAGCATATCAATTTCCCTGTGCGCTTCATGAACATTGAAATACCAGGGAACGGTCAGATGACAATCCAGGTGAAGTGTTGGTCCGTATTTAATGATGCGGAGGTTATGCAGATCAATCCAGTTCACACTGCGGTTCTTGTTAAGTGTATCTACCATTTTCTTCAATAAATCTATGTCTGCTTCATCCATGATACCCGCAACAGATGTTCTTACGATCTTATAACCGGTTATCAATATGATCAAAGCAAAAACAATTGCAACTGCACTGTCTATCCAGTTTATATTGGTAACCCACAATAATATCAATCCGGCAATGATTCCTGCTGTAGTATAGGTATCTGTTTTTAAGTGTTTTCCGCTTGCAATAAGTACCAGTGAATTATTTTTCTTACCCGTTCTTTCACACAGCATGCCTGCAATATAATTGATAACAGCAGTTATGGCTACCATGTAAATACCAAAATCCAGTTTTTGGATTACATGAGGATTCCTCAGGTTATTTATAGCTTCAAAAATGATCACAAGGCCTGCAACCGATATCAATGTTCCTTCAATGGCTGCAGAAATAAACTCTACTTTCCCATGGCCATAAGGATGATCAATATCTTTGGGTTTTGCGGAAACATACAGGCTATACAGGCCAATCAAACCAGCAATTACATTAACGATGCTTTCAAGCGCATCTGTTAATATTGCTACTGAACCGGTAATATACCAGGCCAATATTTTAGTGATGAACAATACAATAGAAACAGCAGCTATTAACTTTTGAACATTCAGATTTTGATTGGTAGTATTCAAAGATGAGAAGTTGAAAGTCAAAGATATAAAGAAATGATACAGGATACCCTGGCCGGGGTACCCGCTGCCGGATCATGACTTTAAAAAAAGTCAAACATTCGGTTTATACTTACCCTGCAAACCTTATTTTTGTGGCACTAAAAAAGAATGTATGCAGTTTCAACTTTCTGAAGAACATTTAATGATTCAAAAGGCAGCACGGGATTTTGCAGTAAATGAATGCCTTCCCGGTGTAATTGAAAGGGATGAACATCAAAAATTCCCCAGGGAACAAATTGAAAAACTGGCAGACCTCGGATTTATGGGTATGATGGTAAACCCTGAATACGGTGGTAGCGGAATGGATACCATCAGCTATGTACTTGCAATGGAGGAAATAAGCAAAATTGACGCAAGCGTTAGCGTTTGTATGAGCGTAAACAACAGCCTGGTATGCTATGGCCTGCAGGAATATGGCAATGAAGATCAAAAGAAAAAATACCTTACCCCTCTTGCACAGGGAAAAAAAGACGGCGAATTTTACATTGGGGCTTTTTTATTAAGTGAGCCTGAAGCAGGCAGCGATGCTACTTCACAAAAAACCACTGCTGAAGAAAAAGCCGACCATTATTTACTGAACGGAATTAAAAACTGGATCACAAACGGTAACAGCGCAAGTGTATACCTGGTGATCGCTCAAACCGATGTAAGCAAAGGAAGCCGTGGCATCAATGCATTCATAGTTGAAAAAAATTGGGCTGGTGTGGAAGTTGGTGCTAAGGAAAATAAACTGGGCATCAGGGGAAGTGATACACATAGTATCTCATTCACCGATGTAAAAGTTCCTAAAGAAAACAGGATCCGTGAGGATGGTTTTGGATTTAAATTCGCCATGAAAACATTGGCCGGAGGGCGTATAGGTATAGCCTCCCAGGCGTTGGGTATTGCCAGCGGAGCTTATGAACTGTCGGTAAATTACAGCAAACAACGAAAGGCATTTGGCACAGAGATCATGAACCACCAGATCATTCAGTTCAAGCTGGCAGACATGGCTACCAGGATCGAAGCTGCAAGATTGTTGTGTTTAAAAGCAGCCTGGGAAAAAGACCAGAAATCTGATTATACACTAAGCAGTTCCATAGCAAAAGTTTTCAGCAGCGAAACGGCCATGTGGGCAGCCACTGAAGCAGTACAGATCCACGGCGGATACGGTTTTGTAAAAGAATACCATGTAGAACGTATGATGAGGGATGCCAAGATCACCCAGATCTATGAGGGAACCAGTGAAGTGCAAAGAATCGTGATCGGACGGGCAATTTTGAAATAATTCCTCTTACCCCTTTTTATGAAAAAACATTATCAATCATGAGAAGGAATTGATAAAATAAAATGTCCGCAAAGTGTAAATGAATCCATTTACACTTTTTTATTAAAGAGACAAATACGACTTACCTTGCGGGGATATGAAAAGCTAAAAGCTAAAAGCTAAAAGCTAAAAGCTAAAAGCTAAAAGCTAAAAACTAAAAGCTAAAAGCTAAAAACTAAAAACTAAAATCATTAAGCATCCCCTATGCCATTCTTAATTGATCCATATAAAAAATTACAAAAAGAATTAACCGGATTCCATACAACTCTGGTTGCAGTAACCAAAACAAAACCTCTAGCTGATATTCTTGAAGCGTATGAAGCAGGGCATCGTGATTTTGGAGAAAATTACGTACAGGAATTATTGGATAAACACGAAGCGTTGCCGAAAGATATCCGCTGGCATTTTATCGGACACCTGCAAAGCAATAAAGTAAAATACATCGCTCCTTTTATACACCTGGTACATGGAGTTGACAGCGAAAAATTATTAATGGAAATAAATAAACAGGGTGCAAAGATAAACCGATGCATTCCGTGCTTACTCCAGGTATATATATCAAAAGAAGAAACAAAATTTGGGTTGGATGAAAGTGAACTGGAAACACTCATCAATAAAATTGAAACGAACAGAACTGAATGGAAAAATATAACAATCAAAGGACTGATGGGAATGGCAACATTTACGGAAGACAATGATTTGATCAGGACTGAATTTAAATACCTCAGATCTCTTTATGATAAGCATGCTCAATTTTCAATTCTAAGTATGGGTATGAGTGCCGATTACAGGTTTGGCATTGAAGCCGGT
>JAYSWW010000239.1:0-1706 GCA_043717805.1 Ferruginibacter sp. | reverse complement strand
GAGAGTACAAGTGTGCGACTTGCCTACCGGCATGCAGGCGCAACGATGCTGATAGCAGTACTGCAGTTGGGTCTATAAAATTAATATTTAAACACTTTACCACCCACCATTACTTCCTGCGTTTTTTCATCAAAGGTGGCTTTAAAGCCGGTTCTTGATGCAGCAGTAGTCATAATATTTGCAATAGAATGATAATAGCCTGCTTCTACAGGCGCATTGGGTTGCTTGCGGCTGCGGATACATTCCATCCAATTGCGAACGTGGTTAGATGTAAGTATATCGCCACCAGTATTTGCTGAAGTAACTGCTTTTACTGCGGCATCTGCCAAATTATAATCAGTTAATAAATTTTCTTTCATGCCCATGGCATCGGCAAAATTTTTGCGAAGGCCGCCTTTAGGTGAAACTTTGTTAGTAATAAGATTTAACTCGCCACCATTTGAATAATAAATTTCTGATGGGTTTTCATCACCGTTATGTTGCCTTGAGGAAAAAGTAACCTGAAAACCCGAAGAAGCATCATCTTGGGGACCATAATCAAATACCGCTGTTAGTGTATCCCAATTTTTTCGCCCATCTTTCCACATATATATTCCTCCATTGGCTACCACGCTTCTCGGATGTTTTAAATTGGTGAACCAATGTACGGTGTCAATTTGGTGGCTCATCCATTGCCCGGGCAAGCCCGATGAATAAGGCCAGAACAAACGATACTCTAAATATTTTCTTGCATCCCATTTTTCAAAGGGGCGGTTTATTAAAAACCGTTTCCAGTCTGTGTCTTCTTCTTTTAGTTGTGCCACTAATGCAGGTCTTCTCCAGCGGCCGGGTTGGTTTACATTCCATGTAAGTTCAACCATTGTTATGGCACCAAACTTTCCTTCTTTAATAAATTTATCAGCAGCAATATAATTTTCTCCGCTTCTTCTTTGCGAACCTATTTGTACAATTCTGTCAGATGCTTTGATAACTTTTAACGCCGCCCTGTTATCTTCCATTGTTTCGGCAAATGGTTTTTCCACATATGCATCGCAACTTGCTTTTACTGCTTCAATGGCATGTACGGCATGTTGAAAATCGGAAGTGGCAACAAATACGGCATCCACATTTTTTAAATGGTACAGTTCTTCATTGTTTCTGCAACCAATAATATCATGCCCCATTTTCTCTTTTAAAAAGGAAACACCTTCATCCCTGCGCTTGCTCCATAAGTCGGAAACTGCAACGAAATCAAAATTTAATTCTTTGTAATGATTGGCAAAAGATGGAAACAGCGACTGGCGGAACCTATCGGAAAAACCAATAGCTCCTACCCGAACCCTGTCATTAGCGCCAATAATATTGGCATAACTTTTTGCACTTAAGCCCATGCTTGCTGCGTAAACAGCGGTTGAAGCTTTTACTGAATTTTTAATAAACTCACGGCGATTGTTTGACATAATATAAAATTTACAATAAACAATAAACAAAGAGTTACGGGCAACATGCAATTGACAATGAAACAGAACTTATCAAAACCCAATTCACAATTCACCACTCACCACTCACTTTTTATCACTCACTACTTCAGTTCCCGTATTTTTAAATTTCTGAATGAAACATTGTTACCATGGTCCTGCAATAAAATATTCCCTTTATTGCCTGCACCAAAGCCTTTATATTTTTCATATTTGCTGCGGGCAACTAATGCATCAAAAATATTACTT
>JAYSWW010000238.1:0-1706 GCA_043717805.1 Ferruginibacter sp. | reverse complement strand
CGGTTGGCATGGTTTCTTCCTGCTTATGTCCACATGCCGGACAAGTAATAACGGATTGATGTATGATCTTTTCTTCCATTGGCAGTTTATAACTATTTATGACTTTACTGTGTATGTCTTGTTTAAAATTCCAATTTAATACCTTTTAAACAAGATCTACTCTTATAAAATTTTATGAAAATTTGCTTTAACAAAGATTATTTGTAAAAAAAAATATTGGCTCCCCACCCCTGACCAGCGAATTCTTTTATAGTTTAAAAATATAATCAACATTTTACAATGAAGATTAAGAAGTAAAAAAAGGGAGTCAAACCGACTCCCCTTATTTTAAAATATTAATTTAGAATGTCACGGTATAACTGCTGAAACACCATTAAAACTATTGCTGTCAAAAACCGGGAAGTCATTTCCATCAACAAAACCATCGCCATTCATATCGGTTGCAACATATACACCGTTTACACCATTAAAGCTATCCAAATCAAATGCCGGAAAATCATTGCTATCAATGAAATCATCCTGGTTCAAATCACCTGTAAAGAAAGCCCAAACTCCCTGTTCCACCTGCACCTGGTTATTTCCATAAGCCTTACCTGGGGCAGTTGTGAAATCATATACAAGAGTAGACTCTGAGCAGGTGACCGGGTTGGCGCTCCATGTTTGCAGCGTATTTCTATGCTTAATCGCGATGTAATAATCTCCTTCAGACTGAGTGAATGGTACACTCGCCGTACCATCAAGGTGCAATAAAGCCCATTGGGCATCAACCAAAGCATAAGTCTGCGGATCACGCAATTCAACTACGATGGTGTCCGCTTCACTGGGCAGTGAATTAGGCACAGCCTCATTGTTCAATACCGGCTGCATGGTATGACCAGTTTCTGCCAGGTAATATCCCTGGAGGAACAACTTTGTGTTTATTGTTATGCAGCAGGCTACCGGGCAATTCACTGTAAAGCAAACAGTGCACACATCACATATCTGCCCGTTGACTACCAGGTAGAATTTCACACAATAAGTTCCCGAGCGTGTAAACTTATACGATAGTGGATTGCCCACAGTCGCATTCGGTTTGATAGCCAGCGGCAAAGGATTACCCACCTGCATCAGGACCACACTGTCTTTGACATTACATGTTGCCGGGTAAGGGTTGGTAAAATTGTACCAGAAGCTATACGGCGTATTGCACTGCAGCGGTGCTGCTAAACTTGTATTGCAATTGATCGGTGGCGGATAGTTGATAAATTCGCCGTTTCGCAGGCTGGCCTTAATCATTGGGCTTCCTACAAAGTGGAATTGCGTGTTGCAGGTACAGGGGATTTCACATTGCACAATAAAACAAACGGTACAGGTATCACAGACAACACCGTTCACCATTAATTTGAACCTCACGCAATAGTTGCCCGCGCCGGGGAATGTATAGGTCAATGGACTGGCCTGGGATACATTGTTCTGCGTATAAACAACATTTCCATTCAAAAGGACTTCAGCCATTACCATCGCTTCACAATTGCCAACAGGCCATGGATTAGTGAAATTGTACCAGAAGCTATAACTGATGTTGCAAGTCAGCGGCATTTCCAGGCTCGTATTGCAATTTATCGGCGGTGGCGGGTAGTCAATGATCCCAGTGGGGTAGTTTGCTTTTATCACCGGGCTGCCCTCGAAATGAAATTCGGGATTGCAGGTACAAGGCAGGTTACAGG
>JAYSWW010000237.1:0-4439 GCA_043717805.1 Ferruginibacter sp. | reverse complement strand
TTCCGAAGTTTCCTGGTTTTTTTCCGGCCCGGATGTTTTCTTCTTATCAAAGAAAAGAAGTTTCTTGGCTATGATGATCATGAATACGCCAAATACTTTTTTAATAGTATCCTGGGGAAGGCTCAGGGCGAATTTGCTGCCATAATAACTTCCGATTAAAAAGGCAGCAGAGATGATCAGTACAACCTTTATGTCTACATAACCTTGTTTATAATATTGCATAACACCCAATATTCCCACAGGGAGTAACAATATTCCCAAAGATGTACCCATGGCCATTTTTTGGGAAAAGCCCAGGATCAATACAAGTGCCGGCACAATTATAATTCCTCCGCCAACACCTACGAGGCCGCTTAGCATTCCGGCAGCGATTCCTACAAGGACGAGTAATAGAATTGATTGTATGTCCATATGGTTGTTATTTTTATTCATGTGTTACCGGGAACCTGGTTTTGTAAAATGAAATTGCACCTTCAATTACTTTGTAAGCTGTTTCTTTATCCTGAAAGTCATCGATCTCTACTTTTTTATTCTCAAGAACTTTATATTGTTCAAAATAATTTTTTAGCACAGCAAAAAAATGTGAAGGCAATTCATTGATATTCGTTATGTGATTTACAGAAGGGTCCTTTGAGGCAACTGCAATGATCTTATCATCTTTTTCGCCGCTGTCGATCATTTGCATATTTCCAATTACTGTGGCTTCTACCAGGCAAAGCGGATGTATGCTTTCACTGCACATAACAAGGATATCCAGCGGATCATTGTCTTCTCCCAGTGTTTTTGGAATAAAACCATAATTCACCGGATAATGAAATGATGAATAGATAACCCGGTCAAGTTTAAGGAGGCCGGTCTTCTTATCTATTTCATATTTACAGCGGCTTCCCTGAGGTATTTCTATTAATGCGTTTACACTAACAGGTGCTTTTTCACCATGATCAGCCCCATGCCAGGGATGAAGTACATACATAATAATTTATTTAGAAGGTCACTAATTTATAACCCAGCCATGCGGCAGCAATTCCGAAAATGATGCTGCAGCAGACGTATAACAATGCCAACGTGTATTTACCTGTCTGAAGCAATTGTAAATTCTCTATACTAAAAGCTGAAAAAGTGGTAAAGCCCCCACAGATGCCTGTTACAAAAAATAATTTCCAGTTATTGGAAAAATTTACATCCTTCATACTTAACCCGATCAGCATTCCAATGGCCAGGCTTCCCATAATATTCACAAACAATGTTGCACCGGGAAAATTTACCGACCTGAAGAAATACCAGGCAGTATAACGCATCATACTGCCAATACTGCCACCCAAACCAACAAGTAATAAGTTTTTAAACATACTCAGTCTATTGGTAAATTTCCCGAAGAAATATATTTGAAATCGATGCACCAGATTTTATTTCTGCGCACAACTTTTATTTCCATCGGTTTATTCATATATGAATTTGAATAATTTATAATGGTTGTGGAATCATCCAGGTCGAGGTATTTATTAATGTTATATCCAGCTGATTTATATTTTATTTTCGTCTCTGCGGGCAATCTTTCAAAAAATATTTTATACGATTCAAATAATTGAACATTCTGGGTATCTTGTAAAAGCAGATCCTGTGCAGCTTTAAAATCGCCATTCAGGCTTGATCTTATAAATTCCCTGCCGGTATCCAATGCAGTAGCGGGCCTTACTTTTGTTTCATTGTTGCAAGAATACACAAGTAGGAGGGAGAAGAGGAGTCCAGAAATCTTTTTAACCATAAATTACTTATTGGAATAAAGTTAAACATTTTTTAGTCGTCAGGCCACTGGAGTCGTCTGGCCACTGGAGTGGCCTGACGACTAAAAAAAATAAGGTAGCCCGATAGCCACCTTATTGCTGTGTTAGTAAATTTTATTCATTGGTATTGGATACTATTTCTTTGGTCCTTCATTCATTTGTCTTTCATCATCTTTATTGTAAGCTTTAATGATTGCTTTAACCAGTTTGTGACGAACAACATCTTCTTCATCTAGTTCAACATATGCAATGCCATCAATATTTTTTAGGATCCTTGCAGCCTTGAATAAGCCGCTTTGTTGATTCTTTGGCAAATCGATCTGTGTTGGATCTCCTGTAATAATGGCTTTTGCATTTGGGCCTATACGCGTTAAGAACATTTTGATCTGAAGGTCATTGGTGTTTTGAGCTTCATCCAGGATGATGAATGCATTGTCAAGTGTTCGGCCCCTCATGTAAGCAAGCGGAGCAATCTCGATCGTTCTTGTACTCATGTAATACCCCAGCTTATCTGCAGGGATCATATCATCAAGTGCATCATACAATGGCCTCAGGTATGGATCAATTTTTTCCTTCAGGTCGCCGGGTAAAAAACCAAGGCTTTCACCTGCTTCAACTGCCGGCCTGGTTAAAATGATTTTTTTAACCGTTTTATTTTTCAATGCCCTTACAGCCAAAGCAACGGCTGTATAAGTTTTTCCTGTACCTGCGGGGCCTATTGCAAAAACGATGTCGTTTTTATCACAGGCATTTACCATTACTTTCTGGTTGGCAGTACGGGCACGCACTGTTTTACCATTGGGACCAAAAACAAGTACATCATTGGGGTTGCGATCCATGAAGTTATCAACTGCTTTTTCATCATCTCCGCCAAGGATCTGATCAAAGTAATTTTCACTCATGTGGCCGTTGCGTTCGAGGTACTGCACCAGCAATTCAATTTTTTCTTTTGCTTCTTCAATTTGTTCCGGGGCTCCGCTTAATTTTATCTGCGTGCCACGACTTAAAATTTTTAACAGGGGGAATTTCTTTTTCAGAATGTCAAGCTTACCATTGTTAACTCCAAAGAATTCGATAGGATTGACGGTTTCAAGGTTAATGATTGTGTCTGTCAATTCGTTTCAGTTTTAGATACTTTTTTTGTCTTTCAAAAAAAAGCAGGTTTGGGTAAAATGAAAATTGTTAGCTGCAATATTTATTATTCTTCATTGCCAAATTATTATACATAACGTATATAACACGAATTTAATTATACACATTGGCATTTATTTCGTGGAAAAGTTAAAAATATAATATCACGAAAAACATTAACGAAACATAAATAACTGAGTTTTCTATCATATTCGTCATTGCGAACGCAGTGAAGCAATCTGCCAGGAATGAGAAGATTGTTTCGTTCCTCGCAATGACGATAAAAAATTAAAATCTTGCGACCAATTTAAAATTTACCAATCTTGGAGTAAGCCTGTTTGGTATGGCATAAACAGCATTTGAAAAATCTTTTATCAACTGAAAAGAAATGGTGTTGGGCCTGTTGATCAGGTTAAATACCTCCAGGCTCGCCCATATATTTTCAAATCCTTTGAACGGGCTGTGACTTCTTCTCAATGATTTTTCGCTTAACAACAATGCACTGAAGCCCATGTCAACCCTGATATAAGGATCAATGATCAATCCATTGCGGTAGCGGACACTGTTTGGAATGTTATAAGACATATTACTTCCATACAACAGGTTCAGATGTACTTTGAAATTTTTATTGGTTGATAAATAATCTTCCAGGTATAGGCCAACAGTAATAAGCCTGTCTGTTGGCCTGCGCAACCAGCCCACATCATTTTTTATACTGTCTGCAACAACCTGGTCTGTTGTTCCTGATTGAATGATCTCACCGGAAGCATTGGTATATTGATAAAAATGATCGTCGTTTAAATTTTCTTTGCTTCGCATAATGCCTATACTCAACCAGCTTTCTGCATCTTTTACCAGTTCTCCGAATAACCTTAACTCAAGTCCTGTTGCATATGCTTTTGCATTGTTGCTGCCCAGGTATTTTATTTTCACATTGTCAATATCATAGGGAACAACATCTCTCATGGCTTTATAATATGCTTCCGATGTTAACCTGAACGGACGGCCTCCGAATCCTTTAAAATTATAATCCATTCCTGCTACGAACTGAAAACTTTTCTGTGCTTTGATCTCGGTATTTAAACTACCGTCATATTTCCTGAGCTCCCGGTAAAACGGAGGCTGGTTGTAAATGCCGGCGGCTATCTTAAAAACAATGTCATTTTTCCATTTCGGCTTCCAGCTTGCCTGTAACCTTGGACTAACCAGGAATTCTTTATTGAGGCTGTTATAATTATATCGTACACCAGCCTGCAGGGTTATGTCATTTTTTGTTTTTTGCAGATGGATATTATCCTGGATATAACCGCTGTATTTTTGGATGTTTAAATGTGCAGTACTGTTAAGGGAATTATACAATAACAGGTTTGAAGGATTGGCAGGCAATGAATAACCTGCAGAATCCTGGTATTCCCATTGTTTCAGTTTGTCTTTGATGATCGTTTGCTCAATGCTGTTACCCCATTGAATAAAATGCCTTCCTTTATCAATGCTTCCTTTATGACTGGCATTCCATACTTCAAT
>JAYSWW010000236.1:0-4446 GCA_043717805.1 Ferruginibacter sp. | reverse complement strand
ATGGCTTAAAACGGATCATTTGCTTTTTCTGGATATATTCAAACTCTTGAAGATCTCAAAAGTATTGGCAATGGATTGTGAAATGAAAAAACCCCTGCCGGGAGCAGGGGTTTAATATCAAAAATGAAATATTATTTCTTTGTTTTGCTGACTGTTTTTGTTTTTGCAGCTTTTTTACTACTTGTTTTTGCTTTTGTTTCAGTTTTTGTTTTTGCATTTGCTGCAGCCTGTGCATCAGTTTTAATGATATCATCAGCTGTCGCTGCTTTTTCAGCAGCAGGAGCGGGAGTGCCGTTTAGTTTTGCGTAATCATCCTTGCTTAAAACTTCTCCTTTAATTGTGATGCTTTTAATTTCATCAACACCGGCAAATTTTACAGTCAGGTGTTTTTCAAATGCACCAATATTAGCAGCATTGTAAGTAGCTTTAATTTCTCCTGCTTTGCCATTTCCAATCGGTTCTTTTGTATAATTACTGATCGTACAACCGCAGGTTGGGTTTGCCTGTTCAATAAGCAATGGATCTGACCCGATATTCATAACACTGAAAGTAGCGGTGGTTGGGTTTCCCTGCTGTAGTTTACCCAAGTCAATGGTTTCAGTTTTGAATTTTGCAATTTCATCTGCTTTCTTTTTCTGAACATCCTGAGCAAATAATACTGTTGACAATGCCAAAGCTGTTACTGAGAATAATAATTTTTTCATGTTTTTTATTTTGTTAAGTTAGTGTTTATGAATAGTTGTTTTTTAATTTTTAAGATCGTTCAATCCCTTATTTTCCGGTGCACTGGCAGCTTCGGTTTTCCAAACTTCGCCTTTTATTGTAATTTGCTTTGAGCCTGTTTCATTGTAAGTTATGGTAATAAACTTGGTAAAAGCACCTTCGGCTGCTGCATTGTAACCCACTGTTATTTTGCCTTCTTGTCCGGCAGCTATGGCATTTTCTTTATCCCATTCCGGGGTTGTGCAACCACAACTGGCCTGAACATTCTGGATCTTCAATGGTTGCTGGCTTGTGTTATTTACTTTAAAAACATGATGAACAGGTTTACCCTGGGGGATCTTACCAAAATCATATACATCTTCTTTAACCAATAAGGCTTCATCTATGGGATTAGCCTGTGTTGTTTTTGAATCTGTTGACTGACTGGTTACTACAGGTGAATTTTGCTGTGCATACATTACCAATGACATACAACTGATTCCTGCAAGTAGTATTGTTTTCTTCATTTTTTCCGTTTGTTGCGGTTTCAAAGATACAAAAACGTTTTATTTCAAGGAAAATTGTTACACTGTTTACAGATATTTAACAAAGACCCGCAAAATCGATATTTTTGCCTCATATTAATAATATATGGAAAATAAAGATGCTGCAATACAGGAGAAATTGAGTTTTGATCGTTTCAGGAACGAGGTGCTGAATGATTATCGTATTTGCTGTGTAAGCAGAGAAACCAGCCTGTTGGGCAGAAAAGAGGTACTTACCGGGAAGGCAAAATTCGGAATATTCGGAGATGGCAAGGAAATAGCACAGGTAGCCATGGCCAAATTCTTCAAACCGGGAGATTTCAGGTCAGGATACTACCGTGACCAGACTTTTATGTTTTCCAGTGGCCTTGCAACCGTAGAACAGTTTTTTTCTCAACTGTATGCTGATCCGAATGTAGAACATGACCCATTCAGTGCAGGAAGGCAAATGAATGCACATTTTGCCACAAAAATGGTAAATGACAATGGGGAATGGCTTGACCTGGTTAATTATAAAAATGTTTCATCAGACATTGCTCCAACCGCCGGGCAAATGCCCCGGGCCCTGGGATTGGCATTTGCTTCAAAATCTTTCAGGAATGTCGAAGCATTGAAACAATATCCCGGCCTTTCCAATAATGGAAATGAAGTATGTTTTTGTACCATTGGTGATGCATCCACCAGCGAAGGCCATTTTTGGGAAACAATGAATGCTGCGGGAGTTTTACAGGTGCCACTGGCTGTTTTTGTATGGGACAACGGGTATGGTATTTCTGTTCCCAAAGAATACCAGACTACCAAATCATCTATTTCAGATGCTTTATCAGGGTTGCAAAAAAACGACGAAACCAATGGAATTGAGATCTATAAATTAAAGGGATGGGATTATGCCGGGATGTGTGAAATATTGGAACATGCTGTTCAGAAGATCAGGGAAACACATACACCTGCACTGTTTCATGTAGAAGAGATCACACAGCCACAAGGCCATTCAACTTCGGGCAGTCATGAACGGTATAAGAACCCCGAAAGGCTTGCCTGGGAAAAAGAATGGGATTGCCTGAAGCAAATGAGAGTTTGGATTTTGGCCAATGCTTTGGCAGAAGAAGAAGAATTAAAAAGTATTGAAGAACATGCCATTGTTTTTGTAAAAGAAAGCAAACAAAAAGCATGGGACAAATATATTCATCCATTGAATGAAATTGTAGCTAATGCCGTTAAGGTATTAAGTCATGCAGTTCATTCCGATCCGGCAATTGCTGCAATATTAAATGAATTGCAGTCATTGAAAGAACCAATGCGCAGGGATGTTTTAAAAGCCATGTCAACCACTTTGGATATTATCGATAAACATTCACCCGAAATTCCTGCTATACAGAATTTTTATGCAACCCTCAACAGCCAGAGTTTAAAATTATATGATTCATTCTTATACAACGAAGGACCCCGTTCTGCATTGAATGTAAACAATGTGCCTGTTCTATACAATGAAAATTCATCCATGGTAAACGGGTCTGAAATTTTGAATAATTATTTTGACCGGTTGTTTTCAGCCAACAATAAAGTTTTTGCATTTGGAGAAGATCTGGGGCAGATTGGCGATGTAAACCAGGGATTCAGCGGCTTACAGGCAAAACACGGGAAACAGCGGATATTTGATACCGGTATAAGGGAACTCTCTATCATGGGACAGGGAATCGGGATGGCGTTGCGTGGATTAAAACCCATTGCCGAGATACAATATCTTGACTATTTGTTATACGGTTTACAACCTTTAAGCGATGACGTTTGTACTACACATTTTCGCACTGCCGGTCAGCAAAGCGTTCCATTGATCGTACGCACCCGAGGGCACCGGCTGGAAGGAATTTGGCACAGCGGCTCTCCCATGGGCATGATCATAAATGCATTGCGTGGTATGTATATATGTGTACCACGTAATATGACCCAGGCGGTAGGGTTTTACAATACCTTGTTGCAAAGCAATGATCCGGGCCTGGTGATCGAATGTTTAAACGGGTATCGCCTGAAAGAACAATTGCCTTCCAATTTATTAGACTATACGGTGCCGTTAGGCGTTCCCGAGATCATAAAAGAAGGAACTGATGTTACCGTCGTTACCTATGGTTCTACTTTAAGGATCGTAACGGAAGCAGCACAATCTCTTGATAGGCTGGGAATCAGTTGTGAAGTGGTGGATGTACAGACCTTGTTACCTTTTGATATTCATCATAAGATCATTGAGTCTCTTAAAAAAACCAACCGCATTGTTTTTGTTGATGAAGATGTACCAGGCGGGGCTGCTGCTTACATGTTCAATAAAGTAATGGAAGAACAGGGAGGTTACAAACACCTGGATGTTTCACCCAGGACGATTACAGGGAAAGCTCACCGGCCTTCTTACGGAAGCGATGGTGATTATTTCAGTAAGCCAAATACGGAAGACATCGTGAGAGTGATCAAAGAAATGATGAGTGAGTAATATGATAACACAAATTAAAAGAAAGCACGAACCTGCCTGTCGGCAGCCAGGTTACATGAATTATGGTTAGCTATTTTTGTTAATTCGCGTGATCCTATTTATTTACAGTTTTATAACTACCAAAAATTGAAATTTTCCCTCTATCAAATTGATGCTTTTGCAGATAAACTATTCAGCGGTAATCCGGCAGCGGTAATTCCGTTGGATAAATGGATTGATGATTTACCAATGCAACAGATTGCTGAAGAAAATAATCTTGCCGAAACGGTTTTTTTTGTACCAAAGCAAGATGGGTTTCATATCAGGTGGTTTACTCCCGAACTGGAAATTGACCTTTGCGGCCATGCCACGCTGGCTGCTGCATTTGTGTTATTTGAATTCCTGAACTATCAAAAAGATACCATCACTTTTTATTCGAAAAGCGGTCCCCTGAAAGTGCGTCGTGATGGAGCATTCATTGAACTGGACTTTCCTTCCTGGAAGCCGGAAAGGATACTTGATTACCCGGATGCTTTAATTAAAGGATTAAGTATTTCTGAACATTTAGGTGTATATAAATATCGTGATTATATTGTTGAACTGGAAACTGAAAAAGATGTAATTGCAGTAACTCCGGATTTTAGCATGCTGAATAAAATTGACGTTATCGGTGTCATTATAACAGCTCCCGGCATCAACTGCGATTTTGTTTCCCGTTTTTTTGCCCCCAACTGCGGT
>JAYSWW010000235.1:0-1720 GCA_043717805.1 Ferruginibacter sp. | reverse complement strand
CGAAATTATTATTACAGATCATTGTACCGCTGATAGCCTTTTGCGTTATCATTGGCGTAAATACAACAGCGCAATATGATATGAAACCGTTGTATTATTATATTGTTTGTGTTTTGATTCAAATCATTGCTTTTTATTTCAGCGATAACAAACCTGCAAGAACATTGATGATCTTTGGAATACTGGGCGTGCTGGCTATGATCATAGGTACACAAACAAGCGGCATCATTGCCACCTATGCGTTTTTGAGTGGCGGCCTTTTCTGCTCAATCATGTGGCCATGTATATTTTCTTTATCCATTACAGGGTTGGGAAAATATACAACACAGGGCTCTGCATTTTTGATCATGATGATACTGGGTGGCGGAATTATTCCACCAATTCAGGGAAAACTGGCTGATGTAGTTGGTATACATCAATCATACTGGATCCCGGTTGTTTGTTTTGCTTACCTGGCATTCTTTGCATTTGCTGTAAAGGGAATTTTAAAAAGCCAGGGAATCAATTATGAAACAACAGACAACGCCGTTGGTCATTAAATTCATTCAGACAATTAACAAGCTTTATGAAAGATAAATTTGCAGTAGGAATTGATGTGGGTGGTACCACTACCAAATTTGGAATTGTAAACAGTAAAGGAGAAATACTGGAACAGGACCGTATTCCAAGCAATGAGCATGATGTTGTGGAAGAATTTATTGATGACCTGTATGAGAAATTAATGCCGATGATCAAAAGATCGGGTGGAGTAGATAATTTTATAGGAATCGGTATGGGTGCCCCGAATGGCAATATTTATACCGGTACCATTGAATATGCGCCCAACCTTAAATGGAAAGGGATCATACCTATTGCAGACCTGATCTATAAAAAATTCGGGCTAAAAACCAGGCTTACCAATGATGCCAATGCCGCTGCCATTGGTGAAATGATGTATGGCGCCTGCAAGAACATGAAACATTTTATTACCATCACCCTTGGAACCGGTGTTGGAAGCGGTATTGTAATTGATGGCAAGATCGTTGTGGGCCATGATGGATTTGCCGGAGAACTTGGTCATACGATCATAAGGCCGGGCGGCAGGCCCCATAAAAGTACTGGTATGAAGGGAAGCCTGGAAGCATATGCTTCTGCTACAGGTGTACGTGAGACTGCAATTGAAATGCTGACCATACATCCTGAGGAACCAAGCTTGCTGCGGAACTACAGCATCAATGAGCTTACCAGTGAATCAGTATACGAATGTGCGATGCAGGGTGATAATATTGCCAATAATATATTTGAATTTACCGGGCAGATTCTGGGAGAATCCCTTGCAAATTTCATCATGTTCTCCTCTCCTGCCGCAATCGTATTGTTTGGTGGCTTAACCAAGGCAGGAAACCTTTTGCTGAATCCTACCAGGAAACACATGGAAGCAAACCTGTTGCCCATTTTTAAAAATAAAGTGAAACTGATCTTTAGTGAACTGAAAGAATCGGATGCTGCAATTTTGGGAGCAAGTGCATTGGTTTGGGAAATGAAGCAGTGATCTTAAATAAAGAATGTTACTTAAGTCATAAGGAAATTAAAACTCCGTTTAAAAAGAAATCCCCGGATATGGCCGGGGATTTCTTTTTAGTATTTTTATGTTTATGGTTTTATTCGCAAAACAGGCCTTAACTTATAATCTCCTGTACCTTCCTGCTTAACAGATAAAGCTGCATCAAAATCAATTACT
>JAYSWW010000234.1:0-1721 GCA_043717805.1 Ferruginibacter sp. | reverse complement strand
CAAGAGTGGCAGCAGAGTTTTATATCAATGCCATTAATGTAATGAAAGGTGCAGAAGCGATTTCAAAATATACATCATTACCAAGGCAGGAAGCTTTTAACATTGAATACTGGTTGCTGGAAGAAGCAAAATTGCAACGTATGCCCAAGCCAAAAGCGATAAGCGGAAGAATTGCACTGGTTACCGGCAGTGCAGGCGGCATTGGAAAAGCAATTGCAAAAAAATTTGCTGCCGAAGGGGCTTGTGTTATATTAAATGATATTAATCAGGAGAGATTAGATGGTGCAACAAATGAGTTCAAAAAATTATTTGGAAAAGATGCGGTGGCTTCCACATTGCTAAATGTAACTGATGAAGCAAGTATTGCGTCAGCATTTATGGATGCTGCACTTTTGTTTGGCGGAATTGATATTATTGTAAATAATGCAGGCATCAGTATTTCAAAATCAATAGCAGACCATACGCTGGAAGATTGGGATAAATTATATGATATATTGGTTAAAGGACAGTTTATAGTGTCTAAAGCAGCAGTTGAAATTTTTCGTAAACAAAGTATGGGGGGCGATATCATCAATATCGTTTCAAAAAATTCGGTGGTAGCCGGACCTAATAATGCCGGCTACGGTAGTGCAAAAGCCGCACAGGCACACCTAACCAGGTTATTGGCTGCAGAATTAGGTGCCGATAAAATAAGGGTAAATACAGTAAACCCGGACGCAGTAATAGCAGACAGTAATATTTGGGCAGGTGGCTGGGCAGAAGGCAGAGCGAAAGCCTATGGCATTACTGTTGAAGAGTTGCCTGCATACTATGCTAAAAGAACGTTATTGAATGAAACCATTTTGCCCGATGATATTGCTAATGCCTGCTTTGCCTTTGCAGGTGGATTATTGAATAAGTCAACAGGAAATATATTGAATGTGGATGGTGGTGTGGCCACCGCATTTACACGATAGTTTTACAAGCAGCAGTCGTTGTTTTTGTAAGGGTTGGCGATTGTATTATCTGCCAACCCATTTTAAAACTTCGATAAAAGACAGTTAAGTTTTTACATATAGCAATCAAGTATCGTTAAGCAAGGTTGGTGATTTTCTAATCTGTCAACCTTCTTTTAAGATCGAACCAAATTGAAAGTATGACAAGAATAGGGTTTAAAATGCAATTACGGACAGGCTTTGAAACAGAGTATAAAGAAAGGCATGATAAGCTATGGCCTGAGTTGCGTTTGTTGCTAAAGTCAGCAGGTATAAGTGAGTATTCTATTTTTTTGGATGATAATACAGGTGCCTTATTCGGTGTACTTTCAATTAGTGATTTTCAGCCGTTGGATAATTTACCCCCAAACCCTTTAATGAAAAAATGGTGGCTGTACATGAAAGATATTATGGAGACCAATGCAGATAATTCACCGGGAAGCATCCCAATACAAGAAGTTTTTTACTTGTCATAAACAGATATATTATGCAAATTGAGAAAACAACTATTAACGAGCAGAACCATGCATCTTTAAAAGAACATCAGCGTAAGCTTGATTTTGCTGTTGCTGAAATAACCGATGCAGAAAATGTACTCAGAAAACTAATGGAATTTCAGGTGGCTATTCCGAGCTGGGCTTTGGGAACCGGCGGCACCAGGTTTGCCCGTTTCAGCGGTGGAGGTGAGCCACGAAATATTGAAGAAAAAATTGAAGACATTGGATTGCTGCACAAACTAAACCAATC
>JAYSWW010000233.1:0-4479 GCA_043717805.1 Ferruginibacter sp. | reverse complement strand
TACCGGCGGGAATGTTAGTTTTTACAACCAGTCGCCGGAAGGGCCTGTATATCCCACACCTACCATTGGTATGGTTGGCCTTCTGAACAACGTATCAGAGAAAATGACAATGGATTTTAAGAACCCGGGCGACATGATCTACCTGGTTGGAGAAAGCAGGAATGATATCAACTCTTCAGAATACCTGCATAAAATAATGGGTGTGGAATTTTCACCCGTACCTTATTTTGATTTAAATGAAGAATATAATATGCAACAGGCTGTTTCCGGATTGATCAAAAACAAACTGGTCCTTTCTGCACATGATATCAGCGAAGGCGGGTTGTTCATCACATTGGTGGAAAGTTGTTTCAATCGCGGATTGGGCTTTGATGTAATTGAAAAAACGATCGGGATAAGAAAAGATGCTTATTGGTTTGGAGAAGCACAGGGCAGGGTGGTGGTTTCAATAGATCATAAAAACAAACATGAATTAGAAGACATGTTACAATCAACGAATGTTCCTTTTTCGGAAATCGGGAAAGTAACAGCCAATGAAGTCATTGTAGACAATGAGTATTGGGGACGGATCAATGAATGGAAAGAGAAATACGATGATGCCATCACCAACCTCCTGAAAGGCGAGACCGCAGAATCTGCATTGACGCCGATATAAATAATCAAACATGGATGCAAATGTTGTCCGGGACTTTTCATCCATCAGTTGCTGTTGGTTTAAAATCTTTGTACAACTGTGCTCATAAAATAATAAGATGAATAAAAATGCAAATATCATTGTAACGGGTGCAGCGGGCTTCATAGGAAGCTGCCTTGTAGGATTTTTAAATGAAAATGGATTCGAAAACCTGATACTCGTTGATGAGTTTGATGATGAAGAAAAAGAATTGAATCTGTTGCATAAGAAATATTCCGTAAGGATTGAAAGGGAAAATTTCTTTGAATGGATCGGTAAAGAAAAACCAACAGTTGATTTTGTTTTTCACCTGGGTGCCCGTACAGATACCACGGAGTTCAACTATGCCATTCACCAACACCTCAATGTGGATTATTCAAAAAAAATATGGAACTATTGTACCATAAATAATATCCCGTTGGTTTATGCATCTTCTGCTGCAACTTACGGTGACGGACAATTTGGATACAATGATGACCATGAAGTTGTTGAAACGTTGATGCCTATGAATCCTTATGGTATTTCAAAAAATGAATTTGACAAATGGGTTCTGCACCAGGAAGATCATCCGCCATTCTGGGCCGGTTTAAAATTCTTTAATGTTTACGGGCCCAACGAATACCATAAAAACCGCATGGCCAGTGTTATCTTTCATTCATACAACCAGATCAGGTCTAATGGTTTGGTGAAATTGTTCAGATCACATAAAAAAGAATTTAAGGACGGCGAACAATTACGCGATTTCATTTATGTAAAGGATATTGTAAAAGTTTGTTTCTGGATGATGGAACATAAAACAACATCATCCATTTATAATCTTGGAACGGGAAAGGCAAGGAGTTTTACAGACCTGGTCAATGCTAGTTTTGAAGCATTGGATATTCCGCCAAAGATCAAATTCATTGACATGCCGGAAGATATAAGGGATAAATACCAGTATTTTACAGAGGCCAATATGGAGAAATTGAAAAGAGCAGGTTATAAACAGGCGTTTTATTCACTTGAAGAAGGTGTGAGTGATTACGTTAAGAATTATCTTTCCAAAAACATTTTTTATTAATATAAGTTTATGAATAAAAGAATTGCGATCATAGGTGGGGGAAACCTTGGTTCAGCCATTGCTGAAGGTTTGTTGAAAAGTAAATTCTGTAAAGCAACAGATATTGTTATCACAAAAAGAAATACAACAACACTTAAGCAGCTGGAGAGCCGTGGCGTAAAAATTACGGCTGTAAATTCAGATGCAGTGATAAGATCTGAAATAATAATCCTGGCAGTAAAGCCTTACCAGGTAACTGAAGTATTAAATAGTTTTAAAGATGTATTGACTTCTAAACACATATTGGTTTCAGTGGTAACTGGTGTGTTGATCAAGGACCTGGAATCAACTATAGCAAAAAAAAATACCCGTATTCCGGGCGATGCCAAATACTGCTATTGCCATTCAGCAAAGCATGACCTGCCTGAGTTTTAACAATGCTGCGGCTACCCATACCGGAATTATTACAAAATTATTTGCTGTATTGGGTAAAGTTGCACAGATCAATGAAAATTTAATGGATGCGGCTACCGTACTGGGGGCATGCGGAACAGCTTATGCTATGCGCTATATCCGTGCCAATATACAGGGCGGTATCGAGATCGGCTTTGATGCAGCAACTGCAAGCCTGATTGCGGCTCAGACCGTTAAAGGAGCTGCAGAATTGTTATTGGAAAAAGGCTCTCATCCTGAACAGGAGATCGACAAGGTTACCACACCCAAAGGTTGTACCATTGCCGGTTTGAATGAAATGGAACACCAGGGATTCAGTTCTTCCTTAATCAAAGGAATTGCAACGAGTTATAATAAAATAATAAAGGGATAAATAATTAATGCTATAATTTATTTTTAATAAAATCCATCTCAAATTTCATCCTGCCAAATATTCCTTTTATCTTTACACGACCTCTAGGATTTTATTTTCATTCCACCGGTCATTTTGTTCAAGTTTATTTCTGTCAGTTAAATGTTGGTATGCTGTTCAAGAGTGCGACGCCAATGCAGTTGAGTAAAGGGTTACAGCTGGGACAAAAAATTATTTGATTCTTTTATTCGATTAATTTATATAAAAATGGCCAAGTATATTTTTGTAACCGGAGGTGTTACATCTTCATTGGGAAAAGGTATCATAGCTGCATCGCTTGCCAAACTTCTACAAAGCAGGGGGCTGAAAGTGACCATTCAGAAATTTGATCCTTATCTGAATGTTGATCCGGGAACATTAAACCCTTACGAACACGGAGAGTGCTATGTTACAGACGATGGCGCCGAAACGGATCTTGACCTTGGACATTATGAAAGATTCCTGAATATCCCAACTTCACAGGCTAATAATGTAACAACCGGGCGGATTTACCAAACAGTTATCAATAAAGAAAGAGAAGGCGAATACCTGGGCAAAACAGTGCAGGTTATCCCACATATTACCGATGAGATTAAAAGGAGAATGATGTTGCTGGGTGAATCCGGTGAGTTTGACATCATCATTACAGAATTGGGCGGTACGGTTGGTGATATTGAAAGTTTGCCATTTGTAGAAGCCGTTCGTCAAATGCAATGGGAGATGCCTGAAGAAGATTGTATTGTTGTTCATCTTACATTGATACCTTATTTAAAAGCTGCCAAAGAATTAAAAACCAAACCAACACAACACAGTGTACGTTTGCTTAGCCAGGAAGGTGTTCGCCCGAATGTGATCGTTTGCCGCACCGAGCACCCGCTTACGGAAGAAATTAAAAGAAAGATCGCTTTATTTTGTAATGTGAAACCAAATGCTGTTATTGAGGCCATTGATGCAGGTACGATCTATGAAGTGCCGCTGAAAATGCTTCAGGAAGGCCTGGATGTGATCGTATTGAAAAAATTACATATCAACGGTTATGCTGCTCCCGAACTTACCAAGTGGAGAGAATTCCTGGATAAATTGAATTACCCCAAGAGCAGGGTTACAATCGGACTGATCGGGAAATATATTGAGCTGCAGGATGCATATAAATCCATCCTTGAAGCATTTATTCATGCCGGTGCTATCAATCATTGCAAAGTACAGATCGTTAATGTTCACAGTGAATTTATTACCAATGAGAATGTAAATGAAAAACTCAAAGACCTCGACGGTTTACTGGTAGCTCCAGGATTTGGCTCAAGAGGCGTTGAAGGTAAGATCACTGCAGTAAAATATGCAAGAGAAAACAGGATGCCATTCTTTGGAATATGCCTTGGTATGCAAATGGCAGTCATAGAATTTGCAAGAAATGTTTTGGGTTGGCAAGATGCAAACTCAACTGAAATGGATACCAAAACAAGTTATCCTGTCATTGCATTGATGGAAGAACAAAAAAAGATCAAGAAAAAAGGCGGAACCATGCGCCTGGGAGCTTATCCATGCCAAATTGCTGAAGGAAGCCTTGCACACAGGATCTACGAAACAACAGAGATCAGTGAACGCCACCGTCATCGCTGGGAATTTAATAATAATTTTCTGAATGATTTTCAACATGCGGGGTTGATTCCAAGCGGTAAAAATCCTGCAAGCGGCCTGGTGGAAATCGTTGAATTAAAAAACCATCAGTTTTTTATCGGGGTTCAATATCACCCCGAGTTGAAAAGCACCGTAGAAAACCCACATCCTTTATTTGTGAATTTTGTTCAGGCAGCAAAATATTTTGCAGAACTAAAAGCCAACGAAAAATTTGCAAAAATGGAGAAGGAAACAGCATAACCAATGAACAATTTAAAAGTTTATAACATTTCTGATGTTGTATAT
>JAYSWW010000232.1:0-1726 GCA_043717805.1 Ferruginibacter sp. | reverse complement strand
TTCAAAAGAATCTTTTTAATGGCATCAATATTTACATCTATCCATTCTGAATGCATGTCGTGTTCCTGCATCCTGGTGGCTTTTACCGGCTTGAAAGTTCCAGCCCCTACATGCAGGGTTAGATAGGTTTTGTCAATATTTTTTATCGATAATTTTTTAAATATATTTTCTGTAAAATGTAAACCGGCAGTAGGAGCAGCTACAGAACCATTGTGTTTTGCATAAATTGTTTGATACCTTGAGGCATCTGTAACATCTGTATTACGTTTTATATAAGGTGGCAATGGGATATCACCGGCCAATTCAATTACTTCAGCAAAACTTAAAATTTCAGGTGTCCATGAAAATTCAATCAAATAAGCATCAGCCAGTTTTTCTACAAGTTTTGCTTTGATTATTAATTTTTCGTCAAAAGAATCGTTGTTTACATTTTGATTTATTTCCAATTCTTTTATAAGAACTTTTTCTTTCCATTTTGCAGCTCCACCCACAAAGCATTTCCATCTCACTGAAGTTGTTTTATTCATTATACTGCTGTATTCGTTCAGCAGTTCATAAGGTTCCAGGCAAAAAATTTCAATGATTCCGCCGCTGCTTTTTTTGAACCTGATCCTTGCATTGATAACCTTACTGTTGTTGAATACCAGCAAACTGTTTACCGGCATATGGCCTGCTATATTACTATAAACATCTTCATTGATAACTCCATTTTCATAAATGAGTAATTTTGATGCATCTCTTTCCTTCAGTGGATGTGATGCAATTTTTTCTTCAGGTAGATTGTAAGTAAAATCCTGGATTGATATTTCCCGGGGATCCGTCATTGTAAAAATGCTGTTATTTCATTGGTCCACTTTACATTTTCTTTTTTACACAGGGATTCATGGCCACTGGCTGTATATACCACTAGTTTTTTGGGGGCATTTATGTTTTCATAAATTTCAGTTGTTTCCCGTTCAGAAACCCTTGGATCATTTTTCCCCCATTGCAGTAAAACGGGGCATTTTATTTTTTTTACGAATTGAGACGGTTTCATTTTAAATCCCCAGAATCCTTGTTCCACGCCACCCCAGAATGTTACCATGGTTGCAAGCGGCTCAGCTGGAAGCCCCATCATTTTTATTCTGCCTTCGGCAGCCTCAGCAATAGAACCAAATGGCATTTCCAATATTATTTTTTTAGGTTCCAGTTCATAATCTTTTATAGATTTTGTTACAGCTGCAGCTCCCATTGAAATACCCCATAATATAATATTGGTTTCGCCCTTGCTTTTAATATAATCAAAAACAAGTTTTACATCTTCACTTTCATCATAACCGATCGTACAGGTATTCCCATCACTATTACCATGTGCCCTGAAATCTACCAGGATCGTATTATACCCAAGTGTTCTGAAAGAAACGGATTCTTTAAATACCCCCGATTTGGTTCCTCCATGTCCATGAAACAGGCAGACTGTGCCTTTGGAATTATTTACGGGAATATACCATGCCTCTAGTTTTGGGCAAGTAGCGGATTTTAAATATACAGTTTGAAAGATAGTATCCGGATTGATATCATTCTTTTGTTTTACAGCATTGATCCCTATAAAGATCTCTTTTGTTTTTTCCCATTCCGACTTGTCTTCCTGTTTTTTTATGGTAATATCATTGCGGTCATAAAAATGTGAAAACTTATATGCATGAAAAGCCGTTATAATATTCATTAATATAAATAACAACAACAA
>JAYSWW010000231.1:0-1729 GCA_043717805.1 Ferruginibacter sp. | reverse complement strand
CCATCCCCATTTCTTCCATACTTGCCGCTTCAGGTTCACGGCCAACGTGGCTTGCACTAGCAGCACCGTGCGATTTACCAAAAGTATGTCCACCTGCTATCAAAGCAACTGTTTCTTCATCATTCATGGCCATGCGGGCAAAGGTTTCCCTGATGTCTTTCCCGGATGCCAGCGGATCTGGATTGCCGTTAGGCCCTTCCGGGTTTACATAGATCAGTCCCATTTGCACTGCCGCTAAAGGATTGTTTAATTCTCTTTCTCCCGTGTAGCGTTTATCACCCAACCATTCGGTTTCATTTCCCCAGTTAATATCTTGTTCTGGTTCCCAGATATCTTCACGCCCACCTGCAAATCCAAAAGTTTTGAAACCCATAGATTCCAATGCACAGTTGCCGGTTAAGATCATAAGGTCTGCCCATGAAATTTTGTTCCCGTATTTTTGTTTAACAGGCCAGAGTAAAAAATGTGCTTTATCCAGATTGGCATTATCGGGCCAGCTGTTTACTGGTGCAAAACGCTGATTACCTGAACCTGCACCACCGCGTCCATCAGAAATCCGATAAGTGCCGGCACTGTGCCATGCCATACGAATGAACAACGGGCCATAGTGACCATAATCGGCAGGCCACCAGTCTTGAGAGGTGGTCATTAGATCAAAAATGTCTTTTTTGATTGCGTTCAGATCCAGCTTTTTAAATTCTTCGGCATAATTGAATCCTTTACCCATTGGGTCTGATAAGTCAGAATGCTGACGTAAAATACTCAGATTTAACCGTGTTGGCCACCAATCTTTGTTTGAAGTTCCTGCGCCTGCGGTTTGTTTCATCTGTCCGTGCGGAAAAGGACATTTGTTTTCGTTTGAATTGCTCATTTTTATTTTTATTAATACGAATTTTATACAAAGATAATTATTCTTACTTGTCTTACTTTAGAATAAAACATCGTATTTAAACAGTTCTGCCGAAAATTAAATTCACTGACAATTAGTTGGTATATTCAGGGTTGAACTTTTTTACATTTTATTAATATGAAAACAGCCATTATTGCCGGAGCAACAGGATTAACCGGCCGGGAATTAACTCACTTGATGATCGAGGATACCCGTTATTCAAAATTGATCTTATTAGTAAGAACAGCTATTGAACCAATGCATGAAAAAATTGAACAGGTCATTTTCAATTTTGAGCAGCCAAATACTGCAGTGCTTGATGCAGAAGAAATATTTTGCTGCCTGGGAACAACCATTAAAATTGCAGGCTCAAAAGATGCATTTTATAAAGTAGATCATGATTTTGTTTCATTGATCGCAAATGCAGGTTGGAAGAACGGTGTAAAAAGATTTTCGATGATTTCGGCAATGGGAGCCAATAAAAATTCGGCTGTGTTTTATAACAAAGTGAAGGGCCAGGCGGAAGAGACCGTTGCAGGAGTTGGTTATGATTCCTGTTATATTTTCCGACCTTCGTTGTTACTTGGACATCGCAATGAATTTCGCTTAGGAGAAAAAATTGCAGCCTTTTTAATGACATCCATTTCGTTTGCCTTACCAAAAAAATATAAACCTGTTGAAGCAAAACAAGTGGCAAAAGCAATGCTGGTTGCTATGAACTCTGGAAAAACGGGTGTACAAATTTTTGAATCTGATGAAATTGCAGTCATGTAAAACACAACCCTCTATGGCTACGGCTACTTAAAATTTTCTTCACAATTTGTTTAAAACCTGTTGTGC
>JAYSWW010000024.1:0-2381 GCA_043717805.1 Ferruginibacter sp. | reverse complement strand
TGGGTACAGCTACCTGTAGGGTTTTGAAAAATCAGCCGGTACTGGCAACCATTCTCCGGGCAGGCCTGGCCATGCACAATGGCTTACTTAATTATTTTGACCGGGCAGACAATGCTTTTTTAAGTGCTTACCGCAAACACAATATAGATGGCAGTTTCGACATCAGGCTTGAATATATGAGTTGCCCTGAAATTGAAGGCAGGGTGGTCATCATCAGCGACCCAATGGTTGCCACAGGCGCATCATTGGTAAAATCAATTCAACACTTAAAAGAAGAAGGTGATTTTAAAGAACTTCACATCGTTTGTGCAATAGCCTGCACTGTTGGCATAGAATATGTACTACGTGAAGAACCCAAGGCAACAATCTGGTGCGGAGATATTGATGATGAACTTACAGCAAAAGGTTACATTGTTCCCGGACTTGGGGATGCAGGAGATCTGGCTTACGGCTCTAAAATGCAAAACTAAACACATAGTTTTTATTTGAATACCAGTTTTATATGTTAATGCCCTTACTTTTGATGCAGCATTTTACTCCAATTGCTTATCTTTAGTTCTAAGAATAGACGATAATGAGAAAATATATATTAATTATTTGTGCCCTTTTAATTACCGGATTTTTAAAGTCTCAGGACCCGCATTTTTCACAATTTTTTGCTTCCCCACTAACTCTAAACCCGGCCTTTACCGGTAAATTCGACGGCCAGTGGAGGTTAGCAGCCAATCACAGGGATCAGTGGCCATCCATTCCAAAAGCTTATGTAACAACCAGTGCTTCTGCAGATTTTCCCATTCTTAAAAGTAAAATTCCCGATGGAGACGTATTTGGGGTGGGTATTTCTGGAGTATCAGATGCCAGTGCAAACAGTGCTTTAAAACTTAATTATGGTTCCATTTCCCTTTCATATCACAAGGCATTGGATGAAGAAGGTTACCATACCATTGGTGCAGGTTTCCAGGGCACTTACAGCAGCATGGTATTAGATGTAACCAAACTTACTTTTGAATCCATGCTTACCCAAAATGGATTTACTGATGTTTCAAGAAGAGAAGTTTTAACCAATGGGAAAAATCAAAATTATATTGATGTAAATGCTGGTTTATTATATTCCGGTTCTTCCAACGGAATCAATAATTTTTATTTAGGCGCATCCATGTATCATATCAACAGGCCCAAGGTAAGTTTTAAAGATAAGAACTGGTATTTAACCGGGCGTATAACAATACATGCAGGAGGCTCTTTCCCCGTATCGGATGTAGTTGCCGTTAATACTTCGGTCATTCACCAGATACAAAATAAAGCAAGTGAAACGATTGTTGGTGCGGCACTTTCTCTAAATGCCAATCCGGGAGAAGTAAATCCTACCAGTGTATATATTGGTTCATGGTATCGTTTCAATGATGCGATCATACCATATGTCGGAATTGAATTCACCGGATTGAGGATCGGAGTTAGTTATGATGTGAACACCAGCAGCCTCAAAGCAGCCACAGGTAGCCGGGGCGGATCAGAAATTTCAATCATTTACATTAAACGAAAGATCGAACAAAAGGGAATCCCTTGTCCGAAGTTTTAGCAGGAACTTATAGCTATTTTTTTTAGCCGTTAGCTTAAGCTTATTAAAGTTTATAATTTTCGTTGCTTTTAAAATATAATTCGTTTTTTCCTGCTTGCCAATGATAAAAAAGCTAACAGCCGCATCCAACAGCTATTTCACCGGCTTTCCACTTACGAATTTATTTCCTTTGATAAAAAAGCGATAAGGCAATAATGAATCTGTCCCCGAACTTTCAACACCAATTCTTTTACTGATACCTACCAGTTGTTCATGAATATTACTTTTTTCATCTTGTGCAAGATAAATTGCATTTCCCTGCAAGCTTTTTCCTGATTGGATTTTTGAAATACCCATTGCTTTGCCAACATTCCCCGGACCCTTGGTAAGTGTATGATCTGGTATGGGTTTACCTGTTCGTTCCAACATGATATCAATTCCCTTAATTGGTTCAATTGCCCTTATAAGTATTGCATCGGGAATATCTTTTTTATTTGTGACCACATTGAGCATTTGATGCATTCCATAACATATATAAACGTAAGCCGTACCTGCCATACAATACATGTGTTCATTCTTTGGAGTACGCCTGCCGGCAAATGAGTGAGATGCTTTGTCGGTAATGGCTTTGTATGCTTCGGTTTCCACTATCCGGCCACTTGTTATTTTACCATCAATATTTGTTACAACTATTTTTCCCAATAATTCCCTGGCAATACTCACTACATCATCCCTGTCATAAAAATCCAGAGGTAATAATTTCATCAGTTTATATTTACACAGGTTAATCTTACAATACGTTGCCTGGCCATTTCAGTTGCCA
>JAYSWW010000230.1:0-29088 GCA_043717805.1 Ferruginibacter sp. | reverse complement strand
TAATTAATATTTCCTGTTGTGGTATGTTTTGAAACTAAAAATCCATATCCACCTGTAGAATTTGCAGGGGAAGTCCTGTTAAAACTGGCCTCTACTGTTAATTGATTTCCTGAAACATCCACATCACCCACTGTTGCATAAGACCCGGTGGCTTGTGTTTTTAACCAGCTGTCACATGGAGCTATTGCTGCACATCCTCCCAACACATTCACTTCATCCTGGTTAATAGCCCTGTCATATATTCTTACATCATCAAGATCACCAGTAAGCCAATAAGGGAACGATCCACTATTTAGTCTCCCAAAAAATAAATCATAAGCATTGGTAAATGAAGAACTGGCAACCGGACCGCTGAATTTGAGTTCGCAATTAACATACAATTTTGCTGTTGTGGCATCATGTGTAACTATAACACTATACCATTGACCGGTTTGTATATAAGGTGTATAACCCGGCGCTGGAGCAAATGCACCTGATCCATCATGAAAATTCTGGTGTGTTATATCCACAGGGTTTGAACAATTGGTTCCATTCAAATAAGCCCCATCACTAAAACGTAGATAATAATTACCCGGTAAAAAATCTGCATCACCTTTATTCATAATGGAATTACCATGACAAGTGCCTGCATAATAACCCATCGGCCTTACCCAGGCGCAAAGCGAAATTTCATTTGCAGTATTTATTGTTGGACTATTGGGAATTTGCATATAGTTCGATATGCCATCAAAATGGTAGGCACTGTTTGGATTTCCAAGGCGGTCAGCTGTTAATGTGGCATTATTGAAAATTGGATTGTTATTATTCCCACTTACATCGTTCGCATTTCCTGTAAAAGGATAGTAGGCCTTTAATCCCATGGTCAGGTTTACCTGGCTATAAGCTAAACTGGAAATAAATAGCAGAAAAAGAATAATAAATTTTCTCATAAGGCAATATTACATGCCTAAATATAAACTTATTTTATAAACCTGTATAGTTATGAGGGGTAATGGCTTTCAGTTCTTTTTTCACGGTAGCGGGTACCTTTAATGAACTGATAAAATCATGAATGGCTTTTTTATCAATGGCTGTTTTCCCTCTTGTAAATTCTTTCAATGCCTCATACGGCTTGGAATAATTTTCCCTGCGTAAAATGGTTTGTATGGCTTCGGCAACAACAGCCCAGTTGCTTTCGAGATCAGCTTTTATTTTAACTTCATTTAATATTAATTTACCAAGCCCTTTTTCTATTGAATTTGTTGCCAGCAGGGTATGAGCCATGGGTACCCCCATATTCCTTAACACTGTACTGTCTGTAAGGTCTCTTTGCAAACGTGATATCGGTAGTTTGGCCGAAAGGTGCTCCCACAATGCATTGGCAATGCCAAGGTTGCCTTCTGCATTTTCAAAATCGATCGGGTTTACCTTGTGTGGCATGGCACTGCTGCCTGTTTCGCCTTTTTTGGTTTGCTGTTTAAAATAATCCATGCTGATATACGCCCAGGCATCCCTGCAAAAGTCAATGAAGATCGTGTTGATCCTTTTGATGGCATCAAAATGTGCAGCCAGTATATCATAATGTTCGATCTGTGTGGTATGCTGCTGTCGTTGCAAACCCAGTTTGCCTTCAACAAATTCATCGGCAAATTTTATCCAGTTGTATTTCGGGTAAGCTACATGGTGAGCATTGAAATTCCCCGTTGCCCCACCGAATTTTGCCGTAAATGGTATATAACTGAATAACTGCACCTGGTTCTCTAATCGCTCAACGAACACAAAAAATTCTTTACCCAGGCGGGTAGGAGAGGCAGGCTGGCCGTGTGTTCTTGCAAGCATGGGAACATCTTTCCACCTGATGGCCAGGTTTCCGATGGCTAATTGAATATTTAAAATGGCAGGTAAATATTCCTGTTCCAGCGCATCTTTCCAAAGAAGTGGAATGGCTGTATTGTTGATATCCTGTGAAGTAAGCCCAAAATGAACCCATTCAATAATATCTGCAGCGCCAAATTCTTCCAGCTTTTTCTTTAAAAAATATTCAACCGCTTTTACATCGTGGTTGGTTACAGATTCTGTTTTTTTGACCGATGCAGCATCTTCTACAGAAAAATCATCCACCAATTGCCTTAATTTGTTCTTAAGTTTCTGGTCTATTTTGCAGAACTTTTTCTCCGAAAGCATCACCAGGTACTCTACCTCAACCTTAAGCCTGTACTTTATTAAAGCATATTCTGAAAAATAGGCTGATAATTGCCTGGTTGCATGCTGGTAACGACCATCAATGGGCGAAACAGCAGTTAGAGCCGATAGTTGCATGTTATTAATTGAGATTAAAGTAAATTCGCAGCAAAATTAACCTAAAGCATTTGGACAAAAAAATAAGGGTAGCAGCAGTAAGCTATTTAAATACAAAACCCCTCATCTATGGTTTTGAAAATGGGGATATGAAGGATGAAGTTGAATTGATATTCGATTATCCCGCCAGGATTGCATCATTGCTGTTTAACAATGAAGTTGAAATTGGATTGATACCCATTGCCGGTTTACAGGATATCAGGGAATATTACATCATCTCAGATCATTGTATTGGGGCAGTTAACCCGGTAGCAAGTGTTTGTTTATTCAGTGATGTGCCGATATCTGAAATAACTGAAATTCTGCTCGATTACCAAAGCCGCACTTCTGCTGCTTTATTGAAAATACTTTTAAAGGAATACTGGCATATTGAACCGGTATTGACAAATACAATAGAAGGATACCAGGAACTGATTTCAGGGAATACCGCAGGTTTGATTATCGGCGACCGTGCCTTACAACAGCGGAAAAGATCGCCATTTATCTTCGACCTTGCAGAAGCCTGGCAACTTATGACAGGGCTGCCATTTGTATTTGCAGCCTGGGTAGCCAACAAAAAATTACCTGCTTCTTTTATCGATTCCTTTAATATGGCAACCGGTAAAGGCCTTGATCATCTTCCTGAAATTGCAGCAAAAAATTATTTCCCGGATTATGACCTGCTGACTTACTATACACAAAATATTGATTACCGCCTGGATGCAGATAAACTAAAAGCCATTGATCTTTTTCTTCATAAAATGAAAGGTGGATAATACTTGTCTGGCCACTTTGATACTTGTCTGGCCACTTTGATTACTTGTCTGGCCACTTTGAATAGTCTGTCAAATTAATATTCACTCCAAGTGGCCTGACAAGTATGACTTCACTCCAATTGGCCCGACAAGTAGCTTCACTTCAAGTGGCCCGACAAGTATGACTTCACTCCAAGTGGCCTGACAAGTATGACTACACTCCAATTGGCCCGACAAGTATGACTTCACTCCAAGTGGCCCAACAAGTTTAAATATTACCTTTTACTTTCCTTTTATTCGTTTCAATAAATTATTAACAACAGGCTTCAGATCAGGTGAAATATTCCTGTTGTAAATACTGAACAGGAAAATTGAAGAAAATATCAAAGTAGAACTGATCATTGCAACAATGCCTTCCAGCGGTAATGTAATAAAGTAGCTAACTGCATAAGCCCCCAGCGCAATGATAAGTATCTCAATTGTTTTGATGGAGAATGGTTGCAAATTGAATTTTTTCAATAAAAACCAAATGCGAATGGAATTGTAAATAGTAAAAGAAATAAGGTTTGCAATCGCCGGGCCTAAAATGCCATACTTTACCGTTAGGTAATAACTCAGCGGAATGATCATAGCGGTCAACAAAATGCTGGTCCACAGTTCAAACCTCCAGTAAACTGATGTTCCGATGATCTGCCCGTTCACACCAGTGCCCAGTTCAATGATGGTAACAATGCCGAGGATAAAAAATACCCATTTGCCTTCCAGGTAATCCGGGTTGATCCCAAAGAAAAGGATGCCGTTGCTGAAATTAAGCCAGATACAAAAGAAAATAAACAGGGAAAATCCCAACAGGTTAATAGAAGACCGCTGGTATATCTTTTTGATCTCTGAATGATTCTTATCTTTCCAAGCCCTTGATAAGATCGGTACAGTTATGGCAACAATACTCCTGTATGGCGCCTGCAATACAGATACCATATAGGCAGCAAGTCCGAAAATCCCCACTTTGCCCAGGTTCTGTTTGGCAGCCAGTACCAATCCGTCGATGCTTTGTCTCAATACATTTACGATGATCACAACAAAGGTCAGTGCCATGATGGCAAATATTTTTCTCCTGAATTTTTTGGTAACCTTGCTTACGGTAAAACCAAGCCAGAGTTTTCCTTCTGCCTTAAGTTGCAAAGCAAGAATGATGACAATAACAGCATATTGAAAAGCAAAAAGAATTATGAATGTTTTGAAATTTATATAGTCAAATATTTTTAAAAGGATAACGGCAAGGGTATAAATGCGTAAAATGGTTTCTTTCAGTAAACTGGTGAATACGCCTTTATCAAATCCATACGAATATGCTTCAAGGATATTATAAAGCAACACAAAAAATCCCATGGGAAGTACCCAGTAAAAATATTCAACCAGCAACATGGAGTTTGCACTGAATTTTCTAACGATCACCGGTTCCAGTAAAAAAATACCCAGGCAGGTAATGATAAAGCCTCCCATGGCTACAGTGAGTGCAATCGTTAAAAGGTCATTTTTTTTTGATGATAAATTATCGTGGTAATAAGGGAAAAACTTGTATAAAAAAGAAGTGGTTCCCAGTGTTGAGAAGGCAAAAACCAACTGGCTGATCTCTATCATAGCACGGGTTAGACCATTTTGATCTGTACTAAACCAGTTCTTATGAGTAAGGAAATATGTGTTGATCGCCCCGATAAGAAAACCTGCATAGATCCAGGTGGTAGCTTTTAAACTTTTTTTTCTTATTTCTGACATGGGCAATTAATGTATGAGAACAATTTATGAACTATTTTTGCGAAATTATTGATATTCAGCTTAAAAACGATTTAATACACTGATTCATGAAAGTAGTCATTTTTGCAGGAGGCCTTGGAACCCGGATTTCCGAGGAAACCGATACAAGGCCCAAACCAATGGTTGAGATCGGCGGAATGCCCATCCTATGGCATATCATGAAGATGTATGGCAGTTACGGATTCAATGAATTTATAATCTGCCTCGGTTACAAAGGGTATGTGATCAAAGAATATTTTATGAATTATTTTTTACACAATTCAGACCTTACCGTTGATCTTGAGAACAATCAATTGACGTATCACAACAGCAACAGTGAAAAATTCAAGGTAACACTGGTTGAAACAGGATTGAATACAAAAACAGCGGGCAGGCTAAAAGCAGTGCGTTCTTATATAGGTGATGATGAATTTATGCTTACTTACGGAGACGGAGTTTGTGATGTAAACCTGCAAGAACTGCTTGCTTTTCATAAAAAACACGGAAAGATAGCAACCGTTACTGCTGTAGCCCTTGAAGCACGTTTTGGGGGAATGGAACTGGGTAATGATGGGGAAGTAGTTTCATTCAGGGAAAAAGCAAAGGATGAAAGCAAGTGGATAAACGGGGGCTTCTTTATTCTAAAACCTGAAGTGTTTAAATACCTCGAAGGCAATATGAACGATATGATGTGGGAAGATGAACCCCTGGAGCAATTAACAACAGATCACCAGTTGCAGGCATACCAGCACGTTGGTTTCTGGAAATGCATGGACGCACTGAGAGATAAAATTGAATTGGAAAATCTCTGGCAAACCGGCCAGGCAAAATGGAAATCCTGGTGAACCGTAAAATACTCGAATCATATTACAATGGCAAAAAGGTTTTCATAACCGGCCACACCGGGTTCAAAGGATCCTGGCTGATGGCCTGGCTGCATCAGTTAGGCGCCACCGTTAAAGGTTATTCCCTGGCACCTGAATATCCTGATTGCCTTTTTAATATTTTAGAACCCCTGGATCTGGCAGAGAGTATCATTTCCGATATCCGTAACAAGGTAAAACTGCAACAGGAGATCATTTCTTTTCAGCCCGACTTTATTTTTCACCTGGCGGCACAACCCCTGGTACGACGCAGTTACAAAATTCCTGCTGAAACTTTTGAAGTAAATGTGGTTGGCACGGCCAATGTATTGGAAGCCGTTAACCTGCTCGAAAAAAAATGTACCGTTATCATCATAACAACAGACAAAGTTTATGAGAATAAGGAAGAGGATATTTTATACAATGAAAATGACAGGTTGGGAGGGTACGATCCTTACAGCGCCAGCAAAGCATGCACTGAATTGGTTGTAAGTTCTTTCCGGAATTCATTTTTCAATGTTGATAAATTAGAACAACATCAAAAGGGGATCGTTTCTGTACGTGCAGGGAATGTGATCGGAGGCGGCGATTTCAGCGACGACCGGATCATCCCGGATATTGTAAGAGCCTTGAGGCAACAAATGGTCATTGATGTGCGCAACTCCAGTTCTGTTCGACCATGGCAGCATGTGCTGGAACCATTGGGTGGTTATATGTTATTGGGCGGATTGATGCATACATCACCCGGAACATATTCTGGCGCCTACAATTTTGGGCCACATCCTTCCGATCATCTTACTGTAAAGGAACTGGTTGAGTTATCAATTAATACATGGGGAAGAGGGGAATGGAAAGATACCAGTGATAAAGAACAGCCGCATGAAGCAAACCTGTTAAAACTCGACATCAGCAAAGCAATCAATACCCTGCACTGGAATCCAAAATTAAATGCAGCAACAGCAATTGAATGGACGATCAATTGGTATAAAATATCTGAACATATTCCTGCATTCACTTTTCAACAGATCAATGATTACATGCAATTATGATTTTCAATGAAACGATATTAAAAGGAAGTTATGTAATTGATATTAATCCCTGGGGCGATAACAGGGGCTGGTTTGCCAGGACCTATTGTAAAAATGAATTTGCACAGATCGGGCATGATAAAGAATGGGTTCAGCTCAATCATTCTTTTTCAACACAGAAAGGAACGATCCGGGGCATGCATTTTCAATCGCCTCCGCACAGCGAAATAAAAATGGTGCGCTGTATTGCCGGGGCGGTGTATGATGTGATCGTTGACCTGCGTAAAGATTCCGACACGTTTTTAAAATGTTTTGGGGTGGAACTTTCTGCAGCGAATAAAAAAATGATCTATATCCCTGCTGGGTTTGCACATGGATTTCAAACACTGGCGGAAAATACCGAACTGATCTATCATCATGCAGCATTTTATACCCCATCTGCTGAAGCAGGGTTGTTGTACAATGACAAAACTTTAAACATACAATGGCCATTGGCTGTTTCAGAAATATCAGAGCGGGATACCAGGCATCTCTTAATTGATCAAACATTTAAAGGATTATAAAATGAATTGCAGATTTTGTAAAAAAGAATTGACAGTAACATTCATCGACCTGGGAAATTCCCCGGCATCCAATTCCTTTCTTAGCAAAGAAGAATTGAATGAGCCCGAAGTTTTTTATCCGTTGAAAGTTTATACCTGTTCCAACTGCTTTTTAGTGCAGGTGGATGAATATAAAAAATCTAATGCGATCTTCGACAGCAACTATGTGTATTTTTCATCATACAGCAAAAGTTGGCTGGCACATGCCAAAAAATATACAGAGATGATGACCGGGCGCTTCAATTTCAATTCATCATCACAGGTGATTGAAATTGCAAGCAACGACGGTTACCTGCTTCAGTATTTCAAGGAAAATAATATACCGGTATTGGGCATAGAGCCAACAGCAAATACGGCAAAAGTGGCCATGGAAAAGGGAATAGAGAATGTGGTTGATTTTTTTGGCGTTCGCCTGGCTACAAAGCTGGCTGCCGAAAATAAAAAAGCCGATCTGCTGCTTGGAAATAATGTGTTGGCACATGTTCCGGATATCATGGATTTTGTTGCTGGCATGAAGATTATTCTAAAAGACTCCGGTGTTATCACCATGGAGTTTCCGCACCTGATGCAGTTGGTGGATAATAACCAGTTTGATACGATCTACCACGAACATTTTTCATATTTATCTTTTTATACAGTTCAGCAGATATTTGCATCACATGGCCTTGAAATGTTTGATGTAGATGAAATATCCACACATGGTGGTTCTTTGCGAATTTATGCAAAGCATGCAGCAGATATGAGCAAAGATGTTTCAGTGAATGTTGGTAACCTGCTTCAGAAAGAAAAAGCAAAGGGCCTCAGTTCAATGGCTTACTATGAAGGATTTCAGAAAAAGGCATTGAAAGTAAAAATGGATCTCATTGACTTTTTGATTCAGCAAAAAAGAAGCGACAAGAAAGTGGCAGCATATGGCGCTGCGGCTAAGGGAAATACTTTATTGAACTATTGCGGGATAAAAAATGATCTTATAGAATTTGTGGTGGATGCAAATCCGCACAAACAAAATAAATTTTTACCGGCCAGCCATATTCCGGTATTGAGTGAATATGCCATAAAGGAAAAAAAGCCTGATTTTGTGATCATACTTCCGTGGAACCTTAAGGAAGAAGTAATTTCGCAATTAACTTATATAAAAGAATGGGGTGGAAAATTTGTTGTTCCCATTCCTTCCTTGCAAATCATCAATGAATGAAAAAGGTATTGGTAACAGGCGCAACAGGTTTTATCGGATCCTATGTGGTTGAAGAATTTCTGCATAAAGGGTATCAGGTAACCGCCAGTTCATCCAATATCAGCCATGCATCATCTAAAGCATGGTTTGATCAGGTTACCTATATTGAATTTGATCTCAAATCATATACTGATGATGTAAATTATTATGATTTTTTTGGAAAACCGGATATGCTGATACACCTGGCCTGGGAAGGCCTGCCCAATTATACCAATGAATTTCATGTAAATGAAAACCTTCCCCGGCATTATTCATTTCTGAAGAACCTGGTTTCAAACGGGCTTACAGATATTACAGTAACCGGTACCTGCTTTGAATATGGCATTCAGGAAGATTGTCTCAGTGAAGAAATGGAAGCCCTTCCCTCCAATCCCTATGCAATTGCCAAAAATGAATTGCGGAAAAAACTGGAAATTTTATCATTGGAAAAGTCATTTAATTTTAAATGGATCAGATTGTTTTATATGTATGGAAAAGGGCAGAACCCAAAATCCTTAATTTCGCAACTGGATCTGGCATTGGCCAACAATGAACCGGTGTTTAACATGAGTGGCGGAGAACAGGTACGGGATTTTTTACCGGTTGAAAAAGTTGCAGCTTATATTGTTGGGATCGCCAGTCAGCAGCAAATTACAGGGGTCATCAATTGTTGCAGTGGAAAACCAGTGATGCTGAAAGATTTTGTAGTTCAATATTTAAAGAAAAAAAATAAAAGCATCCAATTGAACCTTGGCTATTATGGATATGCCGAATATGAACCGATGCGGTTTTGGGGAGATGATAACAAACTCAAGAAAATATTAAGTGATGATAACATCTTTGTCAATAAATGATATGGCTGCATATACTTCCAGGCAAGTGAATTATTTTTTTCCTGATGATGATTTGATTGATATCAGGGAGCATTTGAATTGTGTAAGACTTGCTTTGGATAAAATTGAATTCTGTTATTCAAAAGTATTGCTGCCACGCTATTTTAACGGGCAGGATGCAATGTTCAATCATTTATACAGTGACCATTATGTTATGTATTTGTGGTACCTGGCTAATAGCATATGGAAAGTGAACCAGGATAAAAGTATTGCAAATAAACTGTACTATCTGAATAAATCATTGCATGGTTTTGATTGCATGTATGATACTTTATTACCAGATATTTTCTTGGTTTTTCATGGCGTTGGAACAATGTTGGGAAAAGCTTCATACGCAGATTATTTTGTCGTGCTCCAGGGTTGTACGGTTGGTATGAATAAAGGTGAATATCCTGTATTGGGAAAAGGCGTGGCACTTACAGCCCATTCTAGCCTGATCGGGAAATGTAATGTAGGCGACAGGGTCACAATTTCCAGTTATACAAATATCATTGATACCGATATCCCTTCCAATAGTATCCTTTACAAGGACCAGGATGGGAGGATCTGCCAAAAAAGCACTTCAAATTCATACGCACAATCTTTTTTTAAAGATGCTATATAATGTCTATGCTCCAGGATATTACTTTGTTTATTCCAACACATAACCGTCCGGGCTACCTTGCCAGGATATTGAAATATTATTCCGGGATATCAATAAAGATATTAGTTGCAGATAGTTCATCAACCAGGTTTGAAGGGGAGGGTTTATCTGACCAGGTTACTTATATCCATTTGCCGGGAGATAGTTTGCCTAAAAAGATGGCAAAAACTTTAAAAATGGTTAATACCAAATTTGTAGTTATGTGTGCAGATGATGATTTTATCATTCCGGAAGGGATAGAGGCATGCCTGGATTATTTAAAGTCAAATAAAGGTTTTATTGCGGCACACGGTAACTGTATTAGTTACCATAAGCATTTCCCTGATTCAGAAAGCATCGTATTTTCAGTCATGTATACCAGCCAGCTTTCATATCAAATTTCACTGGAAGATCCTTTTGAAAGAGCTGGACAATTATTCAACCCTTACAGAACGATCTTTTGCGCTGTTCATTACACTAAAAATCTTCAGCTTGCTTACCAGGAAACAATCCCGGTAAATAATTTATTTTTAAATGAATATTTATCAGGGGTAATCCCCATTGTTACCGGTAAATATATTGAGTTACCGGTTTTTTACCAGGTCAGGGAATATGCAGAAGATTCCGGCGATAAGACCACCGATAACCTCGATATTATTACATCGGATACTCGTTACAGGGAAGAATATCAGCTTTGGTTGAGGTACATATCCCGAATTGTCTCGGGCATTACGGGTCTTTCTGAGGAAGATTCATTTAATAAGATCGATCAATTATTCAATAATTTTTCCAAATCACTTCAAAAAGATAAAGAACAAAAGCCAGGCATTTCTTTCAAGAAAAAAATAGGTAATATTATTGGAAATATCCCATTGATAGGAGTAAAAATAATATCAAAGAACAGGGAACTGGAAAGGAAAGCAGCGTTGGCTTTACTGATCAAAAACGAAATGGATAAAAAAAACCTGGCTGCTGTTGAAAAAATCATAAAAACTTATGCTAACTCAACCGGGTAATAAAACAGCAAACATATCGGTGGTTTATCTATGCTGGCTTCCTTATGGCATTGATTATTTTAAAAAATTCATCAATAGCTATTTGGACAACAATCCTGCTTACCCTCATCAACTGGTAATTACATTCAATGGCCTGTCATTTGATCATCCAAACAAACCGTATGAATTCCTGGCTTACCTTGAACTTAAAATGGTGAAAGACTTTAAGTGTTTATATTTTCAGGAAGGGCAGGATATAGAGATCTACAAACAGTCTGCAGTAAAACTTGATACAGAAATTTTATTGTACTTTAATTCTTTCAGTGAGATTAAGACGCAATTGTGGTTAAAAAAATATGTTGATAATTTCAACCGGCAAGTAGGCGTTATCAGCGCCACCGCTTCGCTTCAGAGCTATTATTCATCGGTTTACCAGAAGCATAACCTGCAATGGGACAGGGAAAAGAATTTTTTATATAACTTCCGTAAGTATAAACTATTTGTCAAGGCTTTTTTTTACTGGCGATTTTTGTTCAAACCTTTCCCGAACCCGCATGTAAGAACAACCGGTTTCATGGTGAGGCGTAAAGAATTCATTGAAATGAATTTTAAATTTGTTGCTAATAAATTCACTGCATACCAGTTTGAAAATGGAAGAAAAAGTATGACAAACTTTTATCTTAAAGAGGGCCTTAAAGTTCTTGTAATGGATAAAAATGGTAAAACTTATGAACCTCATGATTGGTATAAGAGTTCAACTTTCTGGATCAATGACCAGGAAAACCTCCTGGTATCTGACAACCAGACAACGATCTATGAAAATGCAAATGACAAAGAAAGAAAATTGATGACTAAATTAGCATGGGGCAGATAATGGGTAAATATTCTATCATACTACCGGTACGCAATGGAGGCACACTTGTAAAAGAATGTGTGAATAGTATTCTTTCTCAGTCTTACCACGATTTTAATTTGCTGGTACTGGATAATAACAGCAATGATGGAACACTGGAATGGATCAGTTCCCTGGAGGATGACAGGATAAAAATATTTCCGGAAAAAGAACCATTGGGAATTGAAGGAAACTGGGGCAGGATAAAAAATATCAGCAAAAATGAATTCATCACACTAATTGGCCATGATGATATCTTGCATCCCAATTACCTGGAAGAGATGGAACGGCTGATTCGCAAACACCCGACAGCAAGCCTTTACCAGGCACATTTTTCATTTATCAATGCTGCAGGAGAATTTAAAAGGCATTGTATGCCGATGGATGAGATCCAGTACGGGCATGAATTTCTTGCATGCCAGCTTGCCCGTACCATGGACAGTATGGGAACGGGCTATATGATGCGCAGTAAAGATTACGATGAACTTGGTGGTATCCCTACAGATTACCCGAACCTCATTTTTGCAGATTATCAGTTGTGGGTACAATTGTCTTTGAAAAATTATAAAGCAACCACTGATAAAGTTTGTTTCAGCTATCGTGTACACGACAGCGTTTCAAAACTTACCAATGGTGAACAATACCAGGAGGCATTTGAGAAGTATGTTTATTTTATGGCAGCACTTGCCAAAGAAAATGAACAGGTTAAAAGCGTTGTTGATAAATACGGGCATGATATGCTGATGTATTTTTGCGAAAGTTTATCGCACCGCTTGTTAAAAACACCGCTCTCATCCAGAAAAATAAAAGTAGATTCGTTTATCAGCAAATGCAGGGCTTATGCAGCAGTTTTAATCCCGGGACAGCCATTCGAACCTTCTGATAAATTCAGGATCAGTTTGGCAGGAAAACTGGACAGCAACTTAATTGGCAGGTCTGTTTTTAATATCTACAAAAAACTCATTAAATGAAAATTGTCGTTAATTGCTGGGTTTTGCGCAATAAACAATTGGATGGGATCGGCTATTTTACAATAAATACATTGCAACGGATCATTCAGAATAACCCTGAAGTTTCTTTTATTTTATTGTGTGATAAAAATTTTACGGAATCATATTTTGATTTTAAAAATGTTACAATTAACCGGTTGTTCCCCCCTTACCGGCATCCGTTTCTTTACATACTTTATTTTGAGTTCATACTTCCTGTTGTTTTAAAAAAACTGCGTCCCGACCTGTTTGTTTCTGCCGAAGGTTTTTTATCATTGTCAAGTTCCTGCAAACAGCTTCCGCTTATTTATGATCTTAACTTTGAGCATTATCCCGAAAACCTGGCCCTGAAGAACCGCCTGTATTTCCGCTTCTTTTTTAAGCGGTTTGCCAAAAAAGCAACACGAATTGCAACCATTTCTGAGTATAGTAAAAAAGACATCACAAACCTTTATAAAATTCCCTCTGAACGGATAGACAATGTGTCGTGCGGGATAAACAGCAATTTTTATGTTTTATCTGCGGAAGAAAAAAATTTGGCAAAAGAAAAATACAGCAGGGGAGTGCCCTATTTTTTCTTTGTAGGTTCCATGCATCCAAGAAAAAATATGCTCAGGCTTTTGCTTGCATTCAATGAATTTAAAAAACGTTCGGGCAGTGATTTTAAACTGGTTATTGCCGGGGCAATGCATTGGAGCCGATCGGAAATGCTTGATGTTTTTGAAACAAGCATTTACAAAAATGATATCCATTTCACCGGCAGGTTAAGTGATGATGAATTGAAACTGGCTTTGGGCGGTGCGTATGCGCTTACATTTGTACCTGTATTTGAAGGATTTGGATTGCCCATTGTTGAAGCATTTGAAGCCGGCGTTCCTGTGTTGGCCGCCAATGCAACTTCACTTCCGGAAGTAGCCGGAAATGCAGCTGTTTATGCCGATCCTTTTGATGTTGAAAGTATTGCCAATGGCATGATGGAATTATACGAAAATAAAAATGAATTGTGTGCCAGTTTGATCGATCGGGGTTTTATTCAAAAAACATCTTTCTCCTGGAACCGCACTGCAAACTTACTTTGGCAAAGTATGGAAAGAGCCATGAAATGATCATTCATGTTCCTGCCACCAATGAATGATATCAGCAAGGCATTGATCAATGCTGATTTCGGGTACCCAGCCCAGTTCACTTGTTATTTTTGCAGCGCTTCCAATGATTATTTTATTGTCATTTGGCCTGATCAAAGCGGGGTCTGTTTCCAGGTTTATTTTAATATTTAACTGTGCACACATTTTTTCCATGATGGCTTCCAATGAAATGCCTTTTCCCGAACAGATGTTATAGATCTCTCCTTTGGTTCCTTCCATCAATAACATATAATAGGCTCTCACTACATCCCTGACATCAACAAAATCCCTGATAATGCTAAGGTCGCCGGTAATAACACGGTTGCCTGAAGCCGGATTATTTGCGATGTGAACCAATTGTTTTGCAAAAGAGGAGATTACAAAAACGTTTTTTTGACCGGGCCCGATGTGATTGAAAGACCTCGTCATAATGATATCCATCCCATAACCGTTTGCATAAATTTTTGAGATCATCTCCTGCGAAACCCTGGCCACAGCATAAGGGCTGATGGGGTTTAAAACAGTTTCTTCTGTTAAAGGCAAACCGGATACATCAACATTGCCGTATTCTTCACTGGAGCCAACAGAAATGATCCGGCATTCAATATCAAACAATCTTAGCTGGTCAACCAGGTTTAAAAAAATATTTGTATTGTTAACAAAACTTTCATGTGGGTATTTCCAGCTATGGCCTACGCTGCTGAAAGAAGCCAGGTGTAATAAAAAAACCGGTTTGAAATTTTTAATGATCTCTCCAACTTTTTCCCTGTCCAGCAGGTCTACCTGTATATAGCTGATGTTGAGAGGGGCATATTTTTCAGTATTAAAACTTTGCACAGATCGGCCCAGCCCTAAAATTGTAAATGAGTCATTTTTTTGTTCCGCTAAAAAGGATAAAAAATGTTGCGCCACAAAACCATTTATACCAGTAATAAGAAGTTTCATCGCAATAAATTTAAGCAATAATTTGTTTGACCTTTGCAGCAATATTGCCCCAGTAAAAATGATCATAGAAAGCGGGCGCTGTATTCAACGACGTATCGGCCTGGTAAATGGCATTCGCAAAAAGCTGCCAGTTCCCGTCTTCTATTATATACATTTTATTTCCTGTAATTTTTGCCGGTACTCCGATAGAACCGCTTTTGGTACTGACGGCGGAAAGATTATAACCCAAAGCCTCAACCAGTTTTGTTTTGATGCCGCCACCTTCTATGACCGGGTTGATAAATATATCAGCTCCTTTAAAATAAATATTGATATCATCAACAAACCCTGCATAGATGATGTTTTTGGATGCATAATTTTTTAATTCATCATAACCGGATGGCAACCCTTTACCACAGATGATTATTTTGTAATTGAATTGTTTGCTGGCAAGCAGGATAGGGTTGATGTGATTTAAAATCATTTCAACCGCATCGAGGTTTGGCTTATAATCAAGAGTTCCGTTAAAGAACAATATTTTTTCCTGATCATTTATCTGGTGCAAACCCTGCAATGTTTTCCTGGCCAATTGTTTCTCTTCCCTTAACGGCATTGTGCTTATTTCAAATCCATATGTGATGGTATGGCATTTGGTTGCATCCAGTGAAAAGTTTTTTATCGCAAATTCCCTGTCTTCATCTGTTATGAAAAAATTCAGATCGGAGCTTTTATAAACCAGTTTTTCATATTGCCACATGATCCGCCACCAGCATTTACCCATACTTTTAAAACGCAATGTTTCTATGTTATGGGAATGAACTACAAGTTTAATATCGCAAAACCATTTTAATAAAATGCCCAACCAGCCATAATAGGGATGTTCAAGGATCAAGTGTGTGCAGTTTTTATTGGCGATCAGTTTTTTCAGTTTAAAAAATAAGAAGGGATCTGCATAACGTAATTTGGAATTATTTAACACCGGCATGATTTGAACCCGGCTGTTTACAGGCTGTTCATTGTTCTTTGTTGAAATAACTGTAACCGGTAATAATGCAGACAGGTATTGGTAAAAAAGTGCAATACCTTTCTGTCCGCCCATTTTTGCAGGGTAGATCTTATAAGGAACAAGTGCTGCAATATGAATTGGTTTGGTCAATTGTTGATGGGGAATGGGATGTTTTTTAGTTTATAGTTTATAGTTTAGCTGATCAGGTTAAGGCATAACTGTAAACTATAAACTATGAACTTTTTATTACATCTCAGATTTTTTATTTTTGAATGAATAAACTATGAATCCAATTAATAACAATGCCAGTAACCAACTGCTAATATTGCTTATATTTTTTCCCATATAAAATACAGCCGGTTCAAAGCAGAACTCAATGGTATGCTTACCTGCCGGAATGATCATACCACGCAAAACGTAATTGGTTTTAAAATAATCTGTTGGTTTGCCATCAATGGTTGCTTTCCAGTCTTTGTAAAAGATCTCACTGAAAACCGCAATATGACTGGCATTCGACGAACTTTCATATGTGATGGCATCGTTGTCGAAAGTTTTCATTTTGATCGACGCTGTGCTGTCCGGAACTAAATATGCTGTTACCAGGTTCTTGTATTTTTCATCAACAATGGCTGTGTCTTTCGGGTTGAAATTATCAAGCGCTTTCATTTCTTCAACCGGCCCATTGACGAATTTCACAGCTTTTACAAACCAGCAATTTCCCAACGCATCAGGGTTTTTCATGGCAACCACATCATTGCCCTGTTGCTGAATTACATATTTTGTATTCAGCATATTGATGACAGACATATTTTTCTTTCCATTTAGCTGGTATGCCATCAGGTCATCATAAATGCCAAGCTTGGCAGGATGATATCCCCCGATGGATTTATGATAGTATGATGTTTTTGATTCGTCCAGTCCTGCCGTATTCCATACCCTGTAATTGGGATCCTTGTCTTCCAGGATCATTTTATCGGCATTTGACATAGGGAATTCGGAGGCCTCGTATTTCTCTTTACTGTCAAAGCTTTTTTCATTCAGGTATTTCATGTCAAAACTCAGCTGGTCAATGGCAGAAGTAAGGGTTACGCCTACAATTAACAACATAGCATTGATCTTCTTTTTCAGGTATAATGCAATGAACGCTGCCACTATCAGCACAAAAATAAAAGAACGGGTAATATCACTTAAAAGAAGATTAGCCCTGTCTTTTCGAATGGCACTTACAAAGCTTCTTGCTTCTTTTTTCGCATCCGGGTTATCTTTCAGATTCGAGATCATTCCTTCATACAACTGGTTGTCGGATGCTGGTTGTAAACTTTCACCCAATGCAGCAATTTTTGATCCGATCGCCGGGTCTTTTGTTTCATATAACTGGTTGTACATTGCCGTACGTTGTTTGTTCTCATTGCTGAAATCACTGCTGAAATAAAACAGGGTAACTCCTGCAAAAACGACCGCAGTTGCTATGAAGCCCAATTTCATTTTTTTCCAGCTATCAGGATCATCGTTTTCAATTAATTTATTGAGTACAAGTGCAGCGATGACAGGAAAGAGTATTTGCGGAATGACCAATGTCATGGTTGGTACCCTGAACTTATTATAAAGCGGTAAATAGTCAAACATAAAATAATTGAATCCCGGAAGATTCTTTCCCCAGGCTAACAGTACAGCTAAAACGCAGGCAGTAAGTATCCACCATTTGTGTTTTCCGTCCAGGTAGAACATGCCCAGAATAAACAACAGGCAGATGACAGCTCCCAGGTATACGGGCCCATTGGTGCCGGGTTGTTTGCCCCAGTACAAGGAACCGCTTTGTTGCATGGCATAATTTGCTGCCTGGTCTTCAGGTACATTGAATTTTTCTGTGAAAAATTTTGCCACATTTGATTTGTCATCAAGTTGCGGGAATACATATTGCTCACCGTCTCTTTCAGCTACATGTAAACCATATCCATTTACTCCGGGGAACATTAAGCTCATTGTTTCAGCTTTACCATAACTCCACATAAATGCGTAGTCTTTACTGAGGCCCTGGGTTTTTCCGCCGGAAACTTTGTCTTTTTTATTATTCGGATTGTCAATAACCAGTTGCCCGCCACGTTTTGATTCTTTGGAATAATCAAAAGTTGTCATCAGGGTTATGGCATTGACGGCAACGCCAATCATTCCGGCAAAAATCATCAAGCCAAGGCTTTTGGCAAGATGACCGGTTTCTTTTTCTTTTACAAAACGAATGATGTAAGAAATGGTCATAATGCCTAAAACCAGGAACAGGTAATAACTGATCTGCTGGTGGCCCTGTGCGATCTGCAAGGCGGTCAATAAGGCGGTTAAGGTAAATCCTGCCAGGTATTTTTTATCAAAGATGAGAATCACGGCACCAATTACAGCGGGTGCATAAGCCAAAGCCAGCATCTGTGTATTATGCCCGGCTGTGATGATAATGGGGGAGAAGCTGCAATAGGCAAAACCCAACGCACCTAAAATGGCAGCATAGGGCCTTATTCGCAGGCAAATGCAAAGAAAATAAAACGCCAGGCAAGCCAGGAAGAAAAAATTCATGGGTTGAGGAAGCCACAACTGAAAAGTCCCGTCTACATATCCCAAAGGCGACCAGGCACCTTCCAATGCAACCTGGTAAGCGGGCATACCGCTGAACATGCTTGTTAACCACAAAGGTACGTGACCATGCTGTTCTTTATAAGTATAGGACTGGTGGCTCATTCCCTGCCAGCCTGCAACATCATTCTGCTTCATCACAACATCTGTTTCAAGAGCAGGCTTGCAAAATATTACGGTTACTACCAGGAAAATGGCAATGGCAACAATGTGCGGTAATAATTTTTTGAAATTAAACTGTTTCATGTAGTTGGCTTATTGTGCGGCAAATTAAGGTTTATAATTTTTATAAATAAAAAAAGCAGCACTTTAATTTGTGCTGCTTTTCCTTTTTTAAATAAATAAATTAATTAGTTTTGGCCATATTATTCTGGCTTATGATCTTGTTCAGCACTCTTACTGATTCATCAATGTAAATATCATCGCTCCTTACTTTCAGCCATTGTTTATTTTTATCGATCTTATCCTTGTCAGTACCAATGGCAGCAGAATCAGCAGACAGATTTTTTATATCCATTGCTTTGGGTAGTTTATACAAAGCATCAAGTTGTTTGTAAATATCTTTCAACTCTTTTTGTTGTTCTTTGTACTTGGTAATGTTGAGCGAAAATTCGCGGTCGTTGTATTTTTCAAGCCACTCAACATTGGTTTTTACTTTTCCAAAAGTAGCATTCTGGTTTACCTCATTGTTTGCACTGCTTAAAACGGCTGCAGTGCTTATATTGCTGGTCCAGGTGGAATAATCTGCTTTTGATATCTCATCCCAGCTCAATGCATTCGGATTGTCTTTTTCCCTGAATTTCATATATTCCATCCTGTCGGGCAGAACAATATCCGGTGTAACACCTTTAAGTTGTGTGGCATCACCATTGATCCTGTAAAATTTTTGCAAGGTTAGTTTTACCGTACCCAGGTCTTCTGTTTTTTTATCCGCAAAAAGCGGGTTCTCACTTTCGGGGTTCAAAGGAATATTACGCTGAACGGTTCCTTTGCCATAAGTAGAGGTACTGCCAATGATAATTCCTCTTTTATAATCCTGTATAGCTGCAGCAAAGATCTCAGAAGCTGAAGCACTGGTTTCATCAACCATCACAGCCAGCGGGCCATTGTACTGAATGGTCTTATCACGGTCACGCAATACGTTTGCTTTTTCGTCACGTCCTTTTACCTGGCAGATAGGGCCATCCTCGATAAACAATCCGGCCATTTGCACCACATCGTATAAAGATCCGCCGCCATTTCCTCGAAGATCCAGCACTATACCATCTACTTTTTCTTCTTTTAATTTATCAATTTCTTTTGCAACATCTGCAGCACAACGAGGGCCTTTGGGATGTTCAAAATCTGCATAGAATTCCGGCAAATAAATATAACCGATCTTATTTTCAGCTTTAATAATGGCAGATTTTACATATGTATCTTCCAGTTTGATATCATCCCTTAACAGGGTAATTGTTTTTATTGTCCCATCTATTCTTTTGATTGTTAGCCTTACTTCCGAACCTTTTTCCGCTCCACGGATCAGCTTAACTGCATCGCTTACCGCATAACCTGTTACGTCTACCGGTTCCAGCTTTCCCTGGGCTACTTTTATGATCTCATCATTTTCTTTCAGTTCACCACTTTTCCAGGCGGGGCCACCGCTGATAAGGCTTGCGATCTTAATTTTTCCATCATCTTCCTTCAGTTGAGCACCAATACCAAAAAACCTTCCGCTCATTGATTCATTGAACGACCTGAGATCAACCGGAGGGAAATAATTGCTGTGTGGGTCCATTGTGCCGGTTATGGCATTAACAAAAGTGCTGAAATTTTCATCGGCAGTTTCCCTGGTTTTCTTGGTTGAAATATATCGATCGATCATTTTCCTTGTCTGATCCCTGGCTTCCCTTTCAAGGGTAGAATCAGCCTTTATTTTATAATCTTTTTTGTCTTTATTTTTCTCACGTTCGTCCTGCATATCCACATATTTTCCCAATACGTAAAATTTCAACCTTTTTCTCCAGGTGTCCATTCTTTCTGATTCGGTTTTAGAGAATTCTGATTTATCAGCATTCATCAAAACAGATTCATTTTTGGTAAAATCAAACGGTTTGGCCAGAATTTCATTGTACAATCCGGCAACTTCATTGAGTCTTTTCAGATAAATTTCGTTGATCTCATAGAACGACTGCAGGTCACTGCCATGAATTTCGTCATCGATCCTGGTTTCATATTTTTTAAAACTTTCAATATCGCCCGTTAAAAAGATATTCTTATCGCCATCCAGGTCTTCTGTGAATTTCTTCAACACCGATTTGCCAAAAGAATCATCGATCTTTTTGGGGCTGTAATGCCCTTCTTCCAGCAATACCCCAACATTACGTAAAACCTTGGCATACCTGCTTTTAGGGTTGTCATCCTTGTCTGTTTTGCCCTGTGATTGAAAGGCGAAAAAGGAACTGGCAGCGATCAGTAGCAGCGCTACGGGGATAAATTTTTTGCTCATCATAAATTCTGCAATTTTTTGCATGTTGTAAAAATAACGTAAAAATAGCCTTGACGTTAAGGGATAACGCATTATTCGTAATAATGTTTTGTTAAACGGCATTAATGGATATGTATGAGGATAAACGGCAATATCCGGGAAAAAAAAAGTCTTCCGGGGAAGCCCGGAAGACCTTGGGTAATCGAGGGGGCTCGAACCCCCGACCCTCAGAATCACAATCTGATGCTCTAACCAACTGAGCTACGACTACCGTTTTATTGTGCTGCAAAAGTATATAAAAACAACGCTCATACAAAATTATACTGGCCGGTTTATAAAAATCATGCATCCTTCCTGTATTTTTCCGGAACTACGGCATGAAGAATAAGAGAAAAGAACAAAAGATATGGACTAAAGCCAAATAGTTTTATCAATGTATAGAAATTTAATAAAATCTCACAGATGAAGAAATTAAAATGGTTTTAGTAAATGATCGTAAAACTATTTGAAGAGCCTGTATTATTAACCTATTTTTGCGGCCTAATTTTAATAAATGCAGCCTAACCAGTATTTGATCATCCTTTTTTTTTCTGCCTTTACAGGATGGTTCATTTCATGGATATCGATCAGGTTGATATTCTGGCCGGTAATCCCCGTAAAACTTGGGATCGTTACCATACAGGGATTGGTTCCTGCCAGGCAAAAATACCTGGCAGAAAACATCGGAAACAAGGTTCAAACAGCGTTTCAGGCATACCGTGGTTTTGATGAAAAGATCTCAGATCCGGCTTTAATTGAAAAATTAAAACCCGAAATCGAAATTCACATCGATCATTTTTTAAAGGAAAAATTAAAATCCGTTTTCCCCATCCTGGCCCAGTTCATGGGTGAAAAGACCCTCAACCAGTTTAAACAGGCTTTTTTAACAGAAATTGACAACCTGTTGCCGGTTATGATCAAAAATTATATGAACGGACTGAAAAATGAGATCAGGCTTGACAGTATCATTTCAGAAAAAATAAATGCGTTGGAACTATCAACTTTAAAAAAAGCCTTTTATGCAAATACCGGAAAAGAAACCCGTTATTTTAAAATGGCCTGCACTTTTGTCGGGTTTATCACAGGTGTGTTAACCATTTTGATACTGTTAATGATTAATTAATGTCAAAACTCTTTTTTCTAAAAATGGTCAGGTATCAAAAAAAAATACAACTTTGTGTTCATTATCAGCAACAAACCCTTGGTAAACTACTTATGAAGTTTCTTCCTGTCATTTTTATTCTTTTTTTGATAACTAATTGCAGTTTCAGTGTTCATGCACAGGTCAATCCCGGAAAGCGCAACAACGGCGGATCGCAAAATATGAATTCAGGACATTTTTATGGTAAACTGGTTGATGAAACCGGAAAATCAGTGGAAGATGCTACCATACAACTTATTCAAAATAAACTGGATACTGTAACCAGGAAAAAAAGGGATTTTGTATTGGCAATAGTGATTTCTGATAAAAAAGGAGAATTCAGCATAGAAAATTTACCTGTAATGGCAACTTTCAGGTTGAAGATCACAGCAATCGGGTATAAGCCTTACGATCAAAAGCAATCTTTTAATATTGATATGAATGCTGCAAAAAACGGAGATTTCAGCAACATGCTTAATAGTTTGGATAAAGACCTGGGCAATATTAAACTTTTGATAGATGCGCAACAATTGCAAAATGTTACCATCACTGCAACGAAACCTTTGTTGCAGCTTTACCTGGATAAAAAAGTATACAATGTCGAAAAAGACATTACCAGCACTGGTGGAACAGCATTGGATGTGATGAAAAATGTACCATCGGTAAATGTTGATATAGACGGGAATGTTTCATTGAGAAATGCCCCGCCGCAGATCTTTGTAGATGGAAGGCCCACAACACTAACACTCGACCAGATACCGGCTGACCAGATTTCCAGCGTTGAAATTATGACCAACCCCTCAGCCAAATTTGATGCAAGCGGGGGAGGTGCCGGCATATTGAATATTGTACTTAAAAAGAACCGGAAAGCAGGATATAACGGTAACGTACGTGCGAGTATTGATTCAAGAGCAAGGTTCGGCGGAGGCGGCGATATAAATATCAGGCAGAATAAAATAAATTTGTTTGCATCCGGTATGATTAATATGCGCAAAACAATCAGTACTGTAAGCAGTACAAGAACTGATTTTATCGGGACAAATACGGCCCATTTCAACCAAGTCAATGGTCCGGTTGGAAAAGGGCTTTTTGCCTTTGGACGTTTTGGCTTTGATTACTTTATTGATAACAGGAGCACCCTTACAATTGGTGGAAACATTGTACGCGGACAGTTCAGGAATAAAGACCTGATCAGTATATACCGGGATACTGTAAAGCCTCTGGAGACTATCATTGAGACCGGTTTGCGTAACCTGAAGGCTGTTACTGATTTTAAGAATTACGGAAGCAGCCTTAGTTTTAAACACAACTTTACAAAACAGGGAAAAGAATTAACAGCTGATGTAAATTATAATTACAGCAATAATTTTAATACTTCAGATTATAGCAGCCAGTATTATGATGTAAATAAAAATCCTACCAATAAAGCTGTAGAAAGGTCTTCCGGCGGCGGTACAACCAAAAACCTGACGGTTCAATCTGATTTTGTAAATCCCCTTAGCGATACCAGAAAAATGGAAATGGGAATACGGATGGCTTTGAGAAACTATAACAGCAACAATGATAACTTTATTCAGGATTCAGCCGGCAATTATATTTATATAGCTTCATTGAATGTAAAATATAAATACGATGATGCAGTGTATGCTGCATACACAAGTTATTCGCAACAAATAAAGAATTTCAGTTTTCAACTGGGATTGAGGGTGGAAAGTTCAAAATATGACGGTAATCTTACAACAAAGAATCAGCAATTTTCCAACCGGTTCCCGATCAGTCTGTTTCCAAGTGTTTTCCTGACTCAAAAACTCACAAAAAATTCCGATCTGCAATTGAATTATTCCAGGAAAATAAACAGGCCTAACTTTTTTCAGCTCATCCCTTTTATAGATTTTTCTGATTCATTGAACCTGTCTGTCGGAAATCCTGATCTGATTCCGGAATTTACCAACCTGATTGAAATGGCATATCAAACCCAGTATGGCAAAGGGAATTCAATTTTATTAAATATATACGGCCGCAATACCAATGACCTGATCACCCGTTACCAGTACAGGGATAAAAATCCCAACCCGGCTAAAACGGACAGTGTTTTATTTACCAGTTATGCAAACGCAAACAGGAGTTATACTTATGGGTTGGAACTAACGGGAAAAAATAAATTTGCAAAATGGTGGGACCTTACTACAAATGTGAACCTGTTCAATTCTACGATCAAGGCGTCTAATTTGCCGGGAGCAACCGATAACAGCCAGTTTAGCTGGTTTTTAAAACTGAATAACAATTTCAAACTGCCAAAGAATTTTTCAATACAACTTACGGGTGATTACCAAGCGAAAACCCTGGTTCCGATCAGCAGCGGCCGTGGAGGAGGTGGTTTTGGTGGTGGACAAATGTTTGGAGGCGGATCACAACCAACTTCGCAGGGATATATCAAACCGATCTACAGCGCTGATATTGCCATTAAAAAGGAATTTTTAAAGAACAATGCAGCCTCGCTCACTTTACAGTTCAGCGATATTTTCCGGACAAAAAAATATGATACACATGCTGAATCAACATTTTTTGTTCAGGATAATTCACGCCGCAGGGATCCACAGGTTGTTCGTTTAAATTTCAACTGGCGCTTTGGAAAATTTGATGTGGCATTGTTTAAGCGGAAAAATATGAAAGGCGATGCAGAAAATATGCAGAATATGCAGCAGAATACACCCCAATAAGGTTTAGGGATTAAGGAATAAGGTTTAAGGTTTGGGGTATTGGTTATTAATAGTCTTTCACCATCAACCTTCTTTACAATAAATACCTTTCTTCAATGATCTTTTTATGGTGATAGAGATGGCCCACAGTTATAAAGCCCATTGCAATAACTGTAACTGGATTTTTGTTTGCCAGACCGGATGACAGCATGGCTTCATCCGAAAAACCATTGAATAATAATTCAGTGGTTTTCCTCACTGCTTTCAATTCCTCACAAAGGCTTTGCCAGCTTCTTTCATTGGCATTGGAATTGGCAGCATAGTCATTTTCATCAAAACCGGGCAGGGAAGCGGTTTCCTTTCTTGCAATAGCCAGTGACCGGTAATTAAATATCCTTTCGGTATCGATTACATGCTGTAACAATTCTTTTAATGTCCATTTTCCCGGTTCATAGGCTGTGATTGTCTTTTCTTCAGGGATCGAATCAAAATATGTATCGATGATCTGCTGTTGATTTTTAAATGCATCATCCAGGTTATTTTCGGCTACCTGGTCTATGTAATTCTGAAAATAAACTGGAAATGTTCCTGGCAATGGTTTTGGCATATTTAATAATTTTAATTAAATGAAAGAATACAACCGGTTGTTAACCCAATTTTGTTTTCTTCATTTTTGGTTTTGGTAAAAGGGTTTTTATTTTTTCCGCCTGTAAAGATCCGGCCAGTTTTACAGCTTCATAAGCATTTACGATACCGCCAGTTTTACAGATATCTTTCAGGTATACCAGTTGATCGGTACCGGGCAATGTTACTTTTTCTGAGGGGGGAAGAGCCGATCTTTCAATAATGTATTTTAATTGTTGGGTTGTCAGGCCTGGATAATGTTCCAGTAACAATGCAGCAATACCGGCAACAACCGGGCAAGACATACTTGTACCGCTTGCACTTCCATAAGTATTCATACCGGGTACAGAAGAATAAATTCCAACACCCGGCGCAAAAACATCTACAGTTGTTTTTCCATAATTACTAAAATTCGCAATAAGTCCGCCTTTCTTTGTATTTCCGCTTGCCCCAACTGTGATCAGGTTTCCGGCTCTTCCTTTTCCATCAATGTAAACGGGGTTCGGAAAATTATCCAATGAATCAATATTTTTTGCATCATTGCCTGCAGCCTGTACAATCAATACGCCTTTACTTTCAGCAAAACGAAAGGCATCATCTACCCATTGCTTCTGTGGCGAAAAACTTTTGCCAAAACTTAAGCTGATGATCTTTGCACCATTCTCTGTTGCATACCGGATGGCATTTGCAACATCCTTATCATGTTCGTCACCATCCGGCAAAGCCCGAACCATCATTATCCTGACATCATCTGCTATTCCATCAATGCCTTTAAAATTATTTCTGACAGCTGCGATGATACCTGAACAATGGGTGCCATGAAAAGGAGTTCCTGTCATAATATCATTGTTACCATAATAGCGGTCTTTGATATCAGATTCATCATCCTGGACAATATCCTTCCGGTTATTTGCGGGTGCAATGATTGCTGCATCGGCCTTTCTTACTTTTCCATTCAATTCATCCAATATCTCTTTGTTTGAAATTTCATAATTGTTATTGTCTTTTGAAATTTCGAGAATGAAAGAACGGGTTATCCTGGCATATAAGTTTTTACTGCTGTATCCCTTTATGTCATTGGCATTGTATTCATTTTTTCCCAGGTCGCTTCTTATAATAGAATCTCCAAAACGCATTTTAGGAAGGGTTGAGCGCAATGTTACAACTTCTTCAAAATCGATTTCATCAAACAGGCTGGATTTTGCTTTTAAATATGAGTTATATGCTGCCTTTTCTTCCGGAGAAAGCTCATCTGCATTTTTAGTATTTCTTTCCCATACCGGTTTTAAAGAATAATAAACCCTGGCTGATTCATAACTGTCTTCTTTGACATTCCTTCCATCCTTGCCTCCTAAAAAATTCCATCCGTGAATATCATCAATATACCCGTTGTGGTCATCATCGATGCCATTTCCGGGAATTTCTGCCGGATTTGTCCATAAGATTGGTTTGAGGTCTTCATGCATTGTATCAATACCTGTATCAATAACAGCTACAATTATGCGATGGCTCTTAAGTTTTTTTGATTTGAGAAATGCATAGGCTTTTTCGAGGTTGATACCATTGAAACCTGAACTTTCAGCATCCAACTGGTACCAGTTGTTGGGAATTTTTTCAGATCCTTTTTGCCCAATGATATCGCTTTGTGCAAAGGTATACCCGTAAAACAGGAGCATAGCTGTTATAAATCCGCTAATCCCTTTCAACATTTTTTTTAATTTGATACCTGCGAAAGTAATGATATCCGCTAAATATTGATTGTATCTGGAGCAGTTTTGGCTAAACTTTAAAGATCAAATCTGATGCCTTGCGCCAAAGGCAGCTTGTCTGAATAATTGATCGTATTTGTTTGCCTGCGCATATAAACTTTCCAGGCATCACTTCCACTTTCCCTGCCTCCGCCTGTTTCTTTTTCTCCGCCGAATGCACCCCCGATCTCTGCTCCGGAAGTGCCGATGTTTACATTGGCAATGCCACAATCGCTTCCGGCCTGTGATAAGAACCGTTCTGCTTCCCTGAGATTGTTTGTAATAATGGAAGATGATAACCCCTGTGGAACTCCATTCTGTAAAGAAACGGCCTCATCCATTGTTTTGTATTTCATTATGTATAATATGGGGGCAAATGTTTCATGTTGTACAATGGCCATCTCATTTTTTGCTTCTGCAATGCATGGTTTTACATAGCAACCGCTTTCAAAACCTTTACCTTTTACTACAGCACCTTCCACTACAAATTTTCCGCCCTGCGCTTTACATTTTGAAATCGCATCCAGGTAAAGGCGAACAGCTTCCCGGTCGATCAATGGCCCCACATGATTTTTTTCGTTCAAAGGATTTCCGATCTTCAATTGTTTATATGCTGCAACCAATGCATCTCTGAATTTATTGTATATTTTTTCATGTATGATGAGCCTCCTGGTAGACGTACAGCGTTGCCCGGCTGTACCCACTGCACCAAATGCGGCAGCGGTCAAAGCAATGTTCAGGTCTGCTTCTTTGGAAATGATGATGGCATTGTTTCCGCCCAGTTCGAGCAGGCTTCTTCCAAGCCTTTGCCCCACGGCTGCTCCAACCGCTTTTCCCATCCTCGTGCTTCCGGTTGCAGATATCAATGGGATCATGTTATCATTGCTCATCCATTCTCCCACATCCCTGCCACCAACGATCAGGCAACTTACGCCTTCAGGTACCTGGTTTTTTTTGAATACTGTCTGAATGATCTTCTGGCATGCGATGCCGCACAACGGTGTTTTTTCACTTGGCTTCCAGATGGAAACATCACCGCAAACCCATGCCAGCATACTGTTCCAGCTCCAAACGGCCACCGGGAAATTGAATGCGGAAATGATCCCAACCAATCCGAGTGGGTGGTATTGTTCATACATGCGGTGGCCCGGGCGTTCGCTGTGCATGGTAAGCCCGTGTAACTGGCGTGAAAGGCCCACGGCAAAATCACAGATATCGATCATCTCCTGAACTTCGCCCATGCCTTCCTGTAAGCTTTTGCCCATTTCATAACTGACCAGCTTTCCAAGCGATTCTTTGTTTGCTCTCAATGCATCCCCAACCTGGCGTACGATCTCACCGCGTTTTGGAGCCGGCCACAAACGCCATTCCGCAAAAGCCTGGGTTGCTTTTTTAACAACGGTTTCATAAGAATTTCTGTCGGCAGCCCTTACCGAACCAATCAGTTTTCCGTCAACAGGTGAATAAGAATCTATTTTTTCACCGGTTGATTTTAACCAGTTTACACCTGTTGAAACACCCGGGTTTTGTATGTTTATATTCAATGCTTTTAAAAAATCCATGTCTGTGTGTTTTTATAATGATAATTGCGGGGGCAAGTTACGAATTGCAGCGGAAGTAGATTCAGGATATCGGATAAGAAATTGAAACTTTTCAAGAAATCGCAAAAAAATCATTTTAATCAATGATCCGGTACCTGGTATCTTGCATCTTATTAATACTGTTCTTTCTC
>JAYSWW010000229.1:0-4487 GCA_043717805.1 Ferruginibacter sp. | reverse complement strand
ATAAAAAGAATATAGAAGAACTTTCCGATAATAGTTATGGGATGACCCGTACTGAAGTTAATTGCAGGCGATGTGGAGCACACCTTGGCCATGTATTTGATGATGGGCCAAAACCAACAGGATTGAGGTATTGTATGAATTCAGCTTCTCTTCTTTTTGTAAAAAAATAACAACTATTATAAACCGCTATTTCACATCCGTTTGCGATTCAACTTTATCTGCTTCACGGGATTTATTGATTTTTAACAACCCGATCCAGTTTATTGAAACTTAACTAAACTGCTTTTTGGTTAGGTTCATCTGAAAAATATTGGTATTTTGTATAAACATGAAAAAAATAATTAAAAAGCATCCACTGGCCATTCGATGGTTGCATTGGATCAATTTCCCATTAATGGCCATTATGGTATGGAGCGGGCTTTTAATTTATTGGGCCAATGATGTTTACAGGTTAGGCTGGGGCGACAAAAGCATTCTTAAATTTTTTCCCGATTCATTCAACAAAGCACTTAACATTCCTTATCGCCTGGCAGAAGGCATGAGCCTGCATTTTGTTTTCATGTGGTTGTTTGCTGTCAATGGTATCATTTATTTTTTTTATTTGCTTTTTTCAAAAGAATGGAAACTGATCTTACCAAATAAAAGATCATTGAAAGAAGCATGGCTGGTAATATTGCATGACCTGCACATAAAAAAAAGTTTACCGGTACAAAAAAAATACAATGCCGCACAACGAATAGCTTATTCAGTTGTGATCGCAATGGGGTTTATGATGTTACTCACCGGGTTTGCAATCTATAAACCTGCGCAACTTTACTGGCTTTGTGCGATCCTAGGAGGCTATGAATGGGCAAGGGCTGAACATTTCATTGTAACGATCTTGTTTATCTTCTTTTTCATTATTCATGTTTTACAGGTTATCCTTGGCGGATGGAATAATTTCAGGGGAATGGTAACAGGTTTTGAAGTAAAGAAAATAGAAGAAGATATACCTGCAGATAGCGGATCTTCACCCAAACAGGCTGATCCATTTTCAAACAACTAATTTATTACCATGCATACAAATGAACAGGTTGTTACAGAAAAACAGGTCAGGAATAAAACCCTGTTGGCATTTTTGTTTTTCTTTTTATTCCTGGGTTCATGTATAATCGGATGGAGATGGTTGCAACATCAACCAAAAGAACAAGGAGCATTGAAACCATTACGCACTGTTTTAAATACAAATGAATCTATATTTTCCTATTTTTTCAGTGGCCGCCATTTGTCAAAAGTATATCCAAGATCTGCTGCGGTATCAAGGCCAAGGGTGAATGGGAATATTGGCCTGAAAGATGATTTTGATCCATCAAAATGGAAACTTCAATTAATAAAGGTTCCCGGTGATACTATTTTAATTAGCCTGGATGAAATAAAAGCATTGCCAAAAACAGAGATTATTTTTGATTTTAAATGCATCGAAGGCTGGAGCCAGGTTACCCATTGGGCTGGTGTTCGTTTCAGTGATTTTGCCAATAAATTCGGATTAACTAAGCAATCCGAAATGGGATATACAGGATTGTCAACCCCGGATCATGAATATTATGTTGGCATCGACAACGCAAGTATGATGCATCCGCAAACAATGCTTTGTTATGAAATGAACGGCGCCCCGCTACCTATGAACCAGGGATACCCGTTACGGCTGATCATTCCCGTTAAGTATGGCATTAAACATTTGAAACGAATTGGAAATATCTATTTCAGCAACCAGCGCCCGCCGGATTATTGGTATGAAAAGGGATATGATTATTACAGTGGGTTGTGAGGAAAAATCGGTTTAAATCGTTTAATACGTTTAAGGTTGAATGGTTCTTGAAAATTGAAAGTTATATTTCAGTTACATTACTTCATAAATTGCAGATCCAATTTAAACCCATAAACCCATAAACCCATAAACCCATAAACCCATAAACCCATAAACCCATAAACCCTTAAACCCATAAACCCATAAACCCTTAAACCCTTAAACCCTTAAATTTGCACTATGACCAGGGAAGAAAAATTCATGCATGAAGCAATTGCACTCTCTCAAAAAGGGATCCTCTTAAATCATGGAGGACCGTTTGGGTGTATCATTGTAAAAGGGGATGAGATCGTTGGCCGTGGAAACAACCAGGTAACTTCTACCAACGATCCTACTGCACACGCTGAAGTAGTGGCCATCAGGGATGCCTGTAAGAATTTGAACAGTTTCCAGTTGGAAGATTGTGAAGTGTATTCAAGTTGTGAGCCATGCCCGATGTGCCTGGGCGCCATTTACTGGGCAAGGCCTAAAAAAATATACTATGCCAATAACCGCCAGGATGCGGCACGCATCGGCTTTGACGATTCGATGATCTATGATGAAATGTCTGCAAAAATTGACGAAAGGAAAATTCCTATTATTTCCCTGGGAAGAGAAGAAGCATTGAAAGTTTTTGATGAATGGATGAAAAAAGAAGACAAGACAGCTTATTAACCACTGTTTTTTACCGAAATAATTTCAGCGGCAATACTGATGGCAATTTCTTCTGTTGTCTGGCTTTTAATATCTAAACCGATGGGAGAATGAACTTTCATCAGCAGATCCGGGGAAATATTTTCCTGCTGGTAAACAGCGAACATTTTTTCCATTTTCTTTTTACTTCCCAGCACCCCGATGTATTTAAATGGCTTATTCAATAAAGATCTCAATGCAATGTCATCTGTACGATATCCAACTGTCATAATTACAACATAAACATTCTCACCCCCTTCAATGATCTCACTCAATTCAGTATAAGAATCAAGGATTTTTATTTCATGTGCACAATCATTCTGTTCAATGGTATTCAGGTCTCCCCTTTCTTCATACAAGATAATATAAAAATCCAGCCCTCTCATCAGCTTTGAAAAAGCCAATGAACAATGCCCTCCTCCGATGATATGTAATATATTTTTATACCCAGTCTTTTCTATGTATAAAAACCGGTGATCAGTTTCCTTTATAAAATAAAAATTCTGTTGGGGTATGTTTTCATTGAATATTATGCCGGTATTGGATAGCTGAAGTGTTCCATTCCTGTTTTGTTCAATACTATTGATCAAAGCATTTATTTGTACAATATCCTGTTGTTGTATCCGGTAAAGGAAAATCGTTTGCTCACCGGAGCATATCATCCCACTTTGGTCTTTTACGGCAGATTTATCATGTACCTGTTTATAAAGCGAAGTGGGGTCAGCTTCTTCCTGTAACCTGGCTTTGGTCATTTCCACAAACTTGTGTTCCATGATACCACCCCCGATCGTTCCGCAAAAATCATTGTCGGATGAAACAGCCATTTTAAATCCCTGCCTGCCGGGTGAACTTCCTTTGCTTTCCAATACATACAATAATATCACATCCTTAGATGCGGAAAGTTTATCGAATATGAATTGCCAGGTATTCAATGAATTTAAAATATTACGCTGAGTCACAAAGACGCAACGGTTTATTTGTGCCACAGCATCCTTGCGGTTTGAAATTTATTTCTTCCTGTTCTCTAAAATTTTCTTGAAAGACCGGCCTCTTATCTCTTCCAGTGTCAACCCGGTTACCAATACTTCATCTTCCGTGATTGCTCCGCTGTTCAACGCACGAAGAAAATAATTCAGCAATCCCTGCCCGGTTGCGGCATCATCAAATACATCGCCGATAAGGGTAGCCCTGGCAGCTTTATCAACAAAAGTCCTCAACCTTTCTACTGCATCATCATAGCTTTCCAGAAAGAAAGCAAACACTGCTGCATAACGCATGGGAAACTGAGCGGGATTCAAATCCCACCCCTGGTAAAAACCATTCCACAATGAATGGCGAATATGATCATATCCTTTTTTCCAGGAACGAACAACGGTATCACGGTTTTCTTTCAACTGTTCTTCAGACATTCCTTCTCCCCGATGCGGGCCAATAGGCATTGTATTGGTAGCACCATCAGAAAGCCAGATACCGGTATGTGCCAGTGCAACCTTTGTCATGTGGTGTGCAAAATCACATACCGGATGATCCATTTCCTGGTATTTTGCCGTAATGCTGCACGATGCTGTGTAATCATAGGTGCCGAAATGCGTGGCTATACAGCGCCCCTTGCCCGCCTTGATAAAACGATACAATGGATTGATCCCATCCGCATCCATTATCGACTGTGTGGTCTCTACCATCATTTCCATTTTCAAAGCTCCCTGCTCAATACCCAGCTCGTCTTCCAGTATTTCAAAAAAACCAACGAGTGTGCTTACCTGCTCCGGGATGGTTACTTTAGGAAGCATTACGACAAAATTTTCCGGTAATGCGCCCCCTGTTTCTTTTACAAGAGTGGTTACAAATATTTCCAACGTACGCAAACCCCTTTCTTTCATCTCTTCCGTAAAAGGTTTGATGCGGATCCCAATGAATGGCGGTAATGTTTTTTCCTTCATTCCCCTTGCTACTTCCTTTGCTGTATCCA
>JAYSWW010000228.1:0-1731 GCA_043717805.1 Ferruginibacter sp. | reverse complement strand
TTCGGATCTAGCACGGCTCTTCCGGCGGGGCTGGTAGCCTGCCTGTTGATGAAACCCGGCAATTGCGCAGATAAATTAAAAGTTGAAAATAAAAAAATGGAAGTAATAAAAAAAACGTGATTTTGATTTTCATTCTAAGTAAAATTTAGGATATGTATTTTTATTTAACGCAAGTTAGCTTATAATAGTTAATTTATTTTCAGCAGCCGATTCCACTCCTGCTTTCAAATTTATATATTGGAATTTGATGTGAAAGGTGAAAACAGCAGGCCACAAGGAAAGAAAAATCACCAATATGCCCAATGGGGATCAACCCTTACCAAACCTGGAAAATTTCCCTTGATCCTGTAAGGTACATGTCGTGGTATCCTTTCATTCTTTCTTTCATCTTTTTTACATCTTCAGAATCCTGCATATATTTCTGGAAACTTTGTTCATAGGCAGCAAGGCTGTCATGTTTGCTTACCATAATTACCCGGTTGAATTCACCGGTCATATCTGTAAGGATATTGACCACATCGGTATTATCAACCATTGCTTCTTTAAACATTTTGGCAACTTTGGATGCATTACCCGGCTTGCAGATAAAAACATCGTGTACAATGATCATAGTTGTATGTTTTTAAAGTGAGTAATAAATCAGAAAGGTATCTATCAATGGGAGAGTAATACTAAAATAGAAAAATAATTTTATCATTCATAACTTTAATCCGCAACCCGTTGGTTGTTTCAGGTTATTTAACATTTCGCTGTTAATTTATGAGGCAACCTGTTGCTTTTATAGCCCGGCCTGCCTGCTTTCCGGTAGGTAGATTTTCAGCAGCCGGTATCATATCAAATAAAACCTTTCCAATCATGGCTGGTCAAAATACCTGGCTATTGTATGATAAGAAAATACTGGAATATTAAACAATTCCGTTTTTTGACGGGCTTCCCCTATCAAAAATTTTAATGAGTAAAATACCGGCAATAAAACCACCAACATGTGCAGCATAAGCAACACCATCACTTTTGCCGCCCAGCATACCAATGCCGCTGATGATCTGAAATAATATCCAGATCCCCAATGCAACCCATGCAGGTAAAGTAATTGGAATTCTGAATAACAACAGCATGTTTACTTTGCGTTGAGGGAATAAAAACATGTATGCACCCAATACACCTGAAATAGCACCGGAAGCACCCAGGCTGGGAACCATTGAATTCTGTGCTGAAAAAAAAGTAGCGAATACATGTGCCAGTGAGGCCAATACACCACAAATTAAATAGAAAAGAAGATAACGGCCATGGCCAAGCCTGTTTTCGAGGTTGTCGCCAAATATCCATAAATAAAGCATGTTCCCTGCTAAATGTGCAATTCCGCCATGCATAAACATCGAAGTGATGGTAGTAAGATAAACAGGTATAGGGGTTACTCCAAGCCCGGGTAATTGAAATTGCTGGCCGGTTACCTGGTCTGTTACTATCTGTGCAGCACTCACAATATCTTTTCCGGTAAGTATCTCGGCAGGCACAGTGGAAAAAGCATATGTAAATTCAGTGTTGGTTCCCATGCCCTGTAAAAAAACAAACACCAGTATATTTAATACGATCAATGCATAGTTTACAATGGGCTTGATAACCCTGTCTGAATTATCGTCGCTGATAGGAAAAAGCATAAGCCATGTTTTATTAAAGATAAATATTCAGATTCTTAAATTGCTCTTTTATAAAAAATGCTGCAGGTCTCCC
>JAYSWW010000227.1:0-4506 GCA_043717805.1 Ferruginibacter sp. | reverse complement strand
TGCCCGGTTGCCATAACCACGTGATCTGCCGGAACCGTCATGGCAACTTTAAAATTCCCGAAGACCAGTGCAAATTCTCCGGAACCAACAAACTGGTGATTCTGCCATCCCTGGAAATCACTGTACACACACAAGCGTGGATACCATTGCGTCATTGTAAAAAGGTCATTTCCATCCTCCGGAAAATTTTCAAAACCTCCGCGGCCACCATATTTTGTTCTTTCAATGATGTTGTAATTCCAGTCTATTTTAAAAATGAATGATTGCCCGGGTTTTAAAGTTTGCGGTAATTCAACCCTCATCATTGTTTTGTTGATCGTATATTTTAATAATTTTCCAGCGGCATCCGTTATTTTTACAATATTGTCGCCATATTCACGGTCTTTTTTCCCTGACATTCTTTCAAGGTCCTGGTCAGATAAATTCTTCTGCATGGCATTGCTGTTCTGGTAACCGGCATTGTTATCAGTGCTGTGCTGGTTCTCATCCAGCTGCAACCACAGGTATGTTAAGTTATCGGGAGAATTGTTATAATAAGTAAGTGTTTCCTTACCGGTTAAACGCCTGTTTGGCTCATCGATCTCACAAACAATATCATAATCACAGCGTTGCTGCCAGTATTTTGGGCCCGGGGCACCACTGGCCGTGCGATATTCATTTGGCGTAGGTAAAATGGTTCCCAGTTGTTCAAACCTGTTGCCATGGTTGCTGCCGGGATTGTTCTTTATGTCCTGTGAATGGCTGCTAACAACCAAGGCAAATGAAAAGATAAAAACAAATACTTTTTTCATGTTGAAATTTTAGAATTTTTACTTTTATTTGAAGTTAGTTTATTTATGCGGATAATTATTTTAATATGGCCATCTGTCAATCAGCATAATTGAGGACATTAAAATTGTGAATATAGACAAAACCCAAACCCACCATTTTTGTTCCAACATTAAGATATTGACCAGCCAAAAACTTATTAATATAATGATCGTTACCACAATTACCTGGCTTGCCTCAAGGCCAATATTAAAACCAAGTAATGGAATTGCAATGTGTTGTTCTTTTGCCAGCATGAACCGGATCGTATTTGCAAAACCCATTCCATGGATCAAACCAAAAAAAGTCGCCAAAAAATAATTCAACCTGAATGAAACCGGCGAATAGTTTTTATGCGAAAGATTAAAAACTGCTGTTAAAATTATTGTTATAGGTATTAAAAATTCTACCCAGTTGTTATTTACCCTTACAATGTCATAAACACTCAATGCAAGCGTAAGTGAATGGCCAATTGTAAAAGCTGTTACCAGTATCAATACTTTTTTCCAGTTGTTGGCCAGGTAAATGGCTGCCAGGGCCATGATAAACAACAAATGATCGAGCGCATCCCAACTCATGATATGATGCCATCCCAAATCAAAATAAAATGTAAAATCATTCATAATAGCTGGTTCCCTTATCCCTTTATCCTATGTTTGTTATTCAAATATCATAAATCAATTTCTTAATTGAAAATTTCATAGCTAAATGGCATCAATATTATATAAATGGTTTTTAGTAGCTTCACTTGGCTTATTTGCCAATACTTCCTCCCTGCATCCATTGTATGTTAGTGTTACAGAAATTGAACACAATGCGAAGGAAAAAACGCTGGAAATTAGTTGTAAAATATTTACCGATGATTTTGAAAAAACCCTGAGAAATGCTTACCAGGTGAGGGTTGACCTGCTGGATCCTGCAAAAAAGGAAGCCATGAATAAACTGGTAAATGATTATGTTCAAAAGCATCTTACCATTAATCTTGAAGGCAAAAATGCCATCATGCATTTCATCGGCTGTGAACAGATTGAAGAAGGAATTTATTGTTATTACCAAATTGAAAAGGTGAATTCTGTAAAGAGCATCTCTGTTACAAATAATATTTTATACGAATATAAAAAGGAACAGATGGGGTTAATTCATGTAACCGTAAATGGAATTCGTAAAAGTTCAAAACTCAATAATCCTGAAGAGAAAGTTTCTTTTGCTTTCTGATGTTCCATTAAAACTGACTACAAGTATTACTTCTTGTTTTCTCTGATGGATTTAAATTCGGATGAAGGTTTCCATTTTGGCCATTTTTCTTCAAATGCCATACGCCTGCCAACCAGGAACAACAATTTCAGGTCGCTGATAGCTCCTTCCATTGTCCAGTTAGCTGCATCAAAGCTATCAGAGGGTTGGTGATAATTGTGATCGGTGTAATTATCAACAAGTTTTTGTCCATACTCTTTGCCTTTGCCAATAAAATCAATACCATTTTTGGTATACAAAGCCGGAATGCCAACCTTGGCAAAATTAAAATGATCAGACCGGTAATAGTGACCGGCTTCCGGATGCGTATCAAAAGAAACATAACCGCCGGTTTTCTCAACTTCTTCTTTTAAATAATCTTCCAGGTCCGATTGCCCTTCTCCTATTATGATGATATCTTTTGTTTTGGTATACCGGTTAAGGCCATCCATATTAATATTGGCCACTGTTTTTTCTACAGGATATACAGGATTTTCTGAATAATATTGCGACCCAAGCAGCCCCTGTTCTTCGGCTGTAACAGAAAGAAAAACAATGCTTCTTTCGGGCTTTGTTTTCATACTTTTAAATGCCCTTGCCAGTTCCAGTAAACCTGCTGTTCCCGACGCATTGTCCAGCGCACCGTTGTAAATAGAATCGCCTGTTTTATCAGGTTTGCCAATTCCAAGATGATCCCAATGTGCGCTGTAAATAATTACTTCATCGGGGCGTTTGGTGCCTGTTATTTTACCAACAACGTTGTACGATTTATTGTAAGCAGCCTTCACTTTCATGCTGGTTGAGAGCTGAAGGTTTAAAGGAACTGCTTTAAAATCAGGCTGATTGGCTTTAACCAACAGGCTGGAATCATATCCTGCTGCCTTAAATAATATATTGGCCGATGGTTCAGTGATCCAGCCAATAACATCACAATTTATTTTGTCTTTGCCCCGGTTGTCCAGTTGCAACCTGGAGGTATTGAAATTATTTTGTTGCACACTGAATGGATAACTGGCTGCTTTTGTATTGTGAACAATCAGGCAGCCTTTTGCACCCTGCCTTGCGGCTTCTTCAAATTTATAAGTCCAGCGCCCGTAGTAGGTCATGGTTTTTCCTTTAAACAAGCTGGTATCCCCATTCCAGAAACCCGGATCATTTACCATTACCATTACAACTTTCCCTTTCACATCCAATCCTTCATAATCATTCCAGTTGTTTTCAGGTGCAACCACACCATAGCCTGCAAATACCAAATCATTGTTTTCAAGCGTGATGTTGCTGTCGGTTTTATTCGTCCAGATAACATAATCTTCAAAAGCCGTTAATTTAAAATTGGTTTTAGCCGATCTTATCAGCATTTCCGGTGCAGCAGTTGCCAAAATATTTACCATTGGCACCGCCTGTAAAAAACTGTTGCCATTCCCGGGTTCCAGCCCTATTGACGCAAATTGCTTTTCCAGGTAATCTATGGTCTTTGTTTCTCCTGCTGTAAACGGTTTTCGGCCCATAAATGAGTCGGAAGCAAGCATGGCGATGTCTTTTTTTAAACCATCTGTGCTGAAAGATGCCAGTCCATCTTCAGGAAGAATGGTTTGCTTTTTTTGATTGCAGGCAGCGAGTAGTATTAAACAAAACACGGAAAGGATTTTTAAAGTTTGATACATCGGGATGTTGTTTAAAATATTGAGTTAATTATTATCAGTTAAAGACAGTTTCAGGAACCTTTTGAAATTAATTTTTAGTTAATATATAACCAAGCCGTTATAGAATAAAATCAGTGAAATGAATCCGATTGTTTTTCCTTCTGCCCCCATACCGTTTATACTTCTGTTTCGGGTTGTTACTTTTATTTCGTGAAATTATTTTTTGCAAATATTTTCTGTCTTGCTTTCATCAGATGTGGTTAATACAAGATCATAAAATCCATTTTGGCTCAGATAGCATTTGAAAATTATTCCAAATGGTCTTTTATTAACTACCGACCATTTGGATTTATTTAACAGGTCCGAAATCTGATCTGTAGCGAATTTTATTTTTGCAGATGAATATCCGGAGTTGATCGATTTGATTTTTCCATCCTTGGTGAATACAATTCTCAACCGGATAAGGTAATAAACATATTTATCATCGCCCGATCTGAAAATTGAAGTATCGGGAATGGAAATCAATTTCATTTTTTCACAAAAATCCGGGTTGGTTATTTTTGGAAGAATGATGTTTTTATTAGCAGGCGGCAATAAAATTCGAATTGAATCCTTATTTTTTTGAGCTTGTATAGTTAAGCAAATAAAAAATAAAAAGAATGCAAAAAATATTTTTCTCATTTCATTTCAATTTATAAAAGATCGTTGAAAACAGCAGCTACGATCAGCAATCAGGCAGGCTGTGAATTTGAATTCCGCCTCTCGGTGCCTGTCGCCGGATAAAGGAACGAAAATTTTGCTTGAAATTAAATTTTAATTAATG
>JAYSWW010000226.1:0-4513 GCA_043717805.1 Ferruginibacter sp. | reverse complement strand
ATGATGATCGTGGTGGTAAGATTGTCGAGGATGGCTGATAGTAAAAAACTAAGTATACAAATGATCCACAAAAGTTTTTTTTTATTGGTTGTTTTAATTTTATCCGTAATGATCTCAAAGCCGTCGTGGGTATCAATCAGCTCCACAATTGTCATAGCGCCCAATAAGAAAAACAATATACCCGAAGCGCCTGCCAGGTGTTCAAGTAATTGACTGTTCACTTCTTCATGTGGGATTCCGGAAAAAATATAAAAGGTCCAGCAAAGGCCCGCTGAAATAAGAGCGGAAGCTGATTTATTGATCTTTATGCTATGTTCAAACGCAATGAATGCATAGCCAATAATGAATGTGATTAGAATTGCGTAATGCATGATTTTTTAACATTATTCAAAGAGTTCCAGTTTGTTCTTTGGGCGGCGTTTATCCATCCAGTTGAATTTTTTCAGAAATTTAACATCAGCGGGAATTTGATTTAAAGGGTACAATGTTCCATTTACATCGTTGATGAATTTTATTTTATTCAGTTCCTTCTTAATAAAATAAATATCAATTACATCTCCGCTGCTCCGGTTCATTCCGATATAGGCACTGTCATCATCCTGTGGATAATAAATACTTTCGGCAGGGGTGCCTTTAACCCGAATATAATCTATTACGCCATCATTGAAATAAGCATTGAGTGTTCTCCCGCCGATCTGGTTAAACAAACCTTCTTTTGTTTTATTGATCACAATACCATTGTTAAAAACATACAACCTTTTTGCTTTTTGATTTTTGGTGAATAAATACATTGTATCACCATTTACCTGTGTTTTATCATTCCAGAAAACAGGATCGCCAAATAGCTTGAAAGTAGAATCTTCTGTTGAATAATGCAGGCTGTCGCTCACTGCCTGAAGGGAATCGTTGTAAATCCTTACATGATGAAAAGCAAGAAAATACCGGATGCTGTCCTTTGAAGAATTGTTTTCAGTATTTGCCGTATCAGCCGGGGTATTTGTTGCGGTTGAATCAGGAATGTTTGTTCTGTTATTCAAAGTGTCTCCGGGTGTATTTTTCCCGATGGGTTGTTTTGTATCCGATGAATCAATTGTTTTTGAAACATTGATCTCCATTACTTTTTTAAGCGTGTCTGTTATACTGATAATTTTTTGTTGTGTGGGATCGTATTTTCTCAGGCCTGAAAAAAGTGTATCAGCTGCAATATATGTACTGTCATTGTTCCTGTAAAGTATCATAACAGGTTTGCGTGTGGCAAGGAATGAATTCTTCTTCCTGTCGAGTAATATCTGGTCGCCCAGAACGGTTACGGAATTAACACTGTCTACCAGTTTTCCATGTCCTTCGATCTGTATGATCCCTGTTTTTGCATTGGATGCTAATTTATCGCCACTCATATAATGTGTACTGTCGCTGTACGATGTACGGTCATAAAAAACAGCATCACCTGATTCTACATTATAGGTACCCGATTTTGTAATGATCAGCCCTTCTTTTGTTTTAATGCGGGTAGGGGAGATAAAATAAGCTTCTTTGAAAAGTGTGTTGTAACGCAGGCTGTCAGCGATCATATCACTTTTTTCATCTACCAGGTGTACACGATTCCTGAAAAAAACATCTTTTGTATCGGAATAATAGGTGGCGTCTTCACTGGTTAAAATTGTTTTCCCATTGATGACTTTTCCGCCTTTGCTGTATTTGGCAATACCGGTGGCAAGATTGTATTCAAGTTCATTGGTATTCAATACAGCTTTGCCATCGGTAAGTTTTACGTTTTTTTTCAGGTAAGCCATTCTTTCATTCCCGATGTATTTCAGGTATTGTGCATACGTGTGAACAGTATCGGCATCATTGATGTGTACATTTCCAAAAACTTCGGCTACGCCTGTAAGTTGGTTTAATACGATGCTGTCTCCGCTCAGAATTGTATTTCCCTGTTTTACCACGGCATCACCTGAAAGCATAACAAGTGTTGTTACCGAATCAATTTTCTTCTGGCGGAAATTGTTGGCACGTATGATCTGGATGGTCTTTGTAGTGTCTGTTGCAACGGTTGATTGCATTTGTGCAAAACTACATTTTGCAGCAAATATTAATATAAGAGTAACAAAAAATTTATTGTACTTGAGTAATTGCATTTATTTAAACAGGTATAAGAAGACTGCAATTTGCAGTAATTATATTATAAAGCTATCACAAAGCTTATTGGTTTTTTAATTTTTCAATTGTGTATGGGGAATTAACTGTATCCGGTAAAGGGATCAGTAAGGGTGAGTTGTTATTCTTTTTCCCGAACACAGAAATATTCACGTATCGTTTCGGGTTCACCCTTATATCATCCAATAAGAGGTTGAGTTTATTACTGGTTGATGTGAGGTTTTTGTACAGGCTTGGGTCATTAAGCAATAAACCTATGGTGCCATTGCTGGTATTGAAACCGGATATAACGGCATTTAAATTGTGAATGGTGGCATCCAGCGAATCCAGCGTATTCTGTAGTTCCAGCTTGGAAAGTTTGGTTGTTGTTTTATCAAGATTGGTAAGTACAGCAGAAATCTTATCGTTGTTGGAAGCCAGGTTGCCGGTTACGGAACTTAAATTATTCAGGGTCTTTGCCAGTGTGCCCGTCTGGGTATTCAATAAAATCTGCAATGATGCAGCTGAAACAATCAATGACGTAGTCATTTTATTGAGGTTTTCCAGGGTAACGCCAAAATTTTTCTTTGCTTCGGGATCAATAACGCCATTGACTTTTCTTACCAAACTATCAATGGATTTCAAAGCGATTTTCATTCCGTAAAGAACCGGGTCTGCTTTTTGTAAAATATCATCCAGGATACCGGCATTGGCTTCAGTGTTTATGATCCCTTTATCCTTTAAAAAAGTTTTTGAATCGCCCAGTTTAATTTCAAGGGTAGTTATACCCAGCGGATTGGGTTTAATGATTGCAATTGAGTTATCAGGAATGTCATAATCACCATTTATGGTCATCGTTACGAGGATCTCATGCATATCTTTTGTTGGGCTGATATTGAAAACTGTACCCACCTGCAATCCATTCACAGATACCGGGTTTGAATTGGTAAGCCCATTGATATTTGCAAATTTACCTACCAGTGTTTTACTGTCACTGAATAATTTCTTACCTTTTAAAAAACTAAAACCGAGTATCAGTAAAGTAATGGACACAATAGCCAGGGCCCCGATTTTTGTTTCATTCGATATTTTCACTCGGTAAAAATTTACATTTAATAATTTGAGTATCCTTCAGGCCTTCTCTATGACCTTACTATAAAATTACAGAACTCGGTTGTATAATGATCTTTTGTATTTTGCAACAGCCAATCAGCGCCAAGAATGAACCGGTTATTTTGATGCTGCCTGAGGGGTTTCCAGTTGGTTTTTGTAACGTATAACCGCTAGTGTAATAGCTTCAGCCAGTTCCTGTTGCCCTGCTTCACTGTTAAGATAACGTTCATCTTCAGGGTTATTGATATATCCTGTTTCTATCAAAATAGCGGGCATATTGGTGGCCTGTAAAACCCATATTCCTTTTTGGCGTTGGTTTACTCCCAATGCCGGGCGGCCTGTTTTTTCAATTTCATCATTTACCATTGTGGCAATGAGATCTGCTTTTTTCTGGTATCGTTGCATATAGATCTGAGCCAGCACCCTTCCTTCCGGGCTGTTAAAATCGAAACTGCTGTAAGTAGAATCTGAGTCTGTTTCAATTTCTATTTCCCCAAATTCTTTTTCAATGGCTTTTAATTTATCACTTGTTTTATGTGCAGCAAATAAATAAACACTGGTTCCTTTTATTTCGAGCGGAAGTTTAAAGTATTCGTAAACTGGTTCAACTACCTGGTATGGGGTTGAGTGTTTCTTTTTTCTTTTTCCTTTCCCGGTATATGAAATGCGATAACGTGTAACAGTTCTGGTGCCAATTTGCCTTCTGCCTGTTTTGAGCGGCCCTGAATCGGCATGGATACAAAGAAAGAGGTCTCCTTTGTTTTCATTTGCGATCCTTGCTTTTTCCTTTGGATCCTGGTAAATATCTGAGGTCCTGGTTGGAATGATATTAAGATTAGGTAATTGTTTTTTTAATTGGGCCACAAGTTTTTTAGAAATGGCCAGAGTGACATCTTTTTCTTTGGAGCGCAGAGAATTTTCATATTGTCCGGATGCGCCGCCATCTTGCCCGCCATGGCCTGCGTCTACCACAATTGTTTTAATGGTTTTACCGGTTTGTGCCTTTAATGAATTGTTGAAAGAAATTTGAAAAATGCAAAAAAAAGATATCAGTACAAATTTATTTTTAAGCATGGTTATTCAGATTTTTTAGCGGGTTTCGCATTTGTGTAATTATTCACAAATACATTATACTATTATGGTTATTTTTGTTCATTACAGCTATGAACCAACTCTACAAAGGTAAGGCAAAAAATATATTAGCTTGGCTATCGGCGTTGTTGTTACTTGTATTTGCTGTGTATACGAGTACTGCAGGTATAAA
>JAYSWW010000225.1:0-11681 GCA_043717805.1 Ferruginibacter sp. | reverse complement strand
TTATTTTTATTGTAGTAGTGGGGTTATTTAAGCTTATTTGACAAAATCCTGCCAGTTTCCACAGATACCTTTCCAAATAACTAAAAAATCGCAAAACGATATCTTGAAATAGGAAATTATTCCTTACCTTTGCCCTCCTTTAATTTAGGATTAGTGGCGCAAGCCCTATCTACTTAATTAAAAGGTCTACACTAAACGTTTTAATTAAAATATGTCTGCAACTAAATCACCCGCTGCACAGCGTATCAATTTTGGAAAAGTTGAACTTCTGGCAGAGACGCCCGATTTGCTCGGAATCCAGATCCAATCTTTCAAAGATTTTTTCCAGTTAGAAACAACACCCGACAAACGTAATGTTGAAGGGTTGTTCCGTGTATTCAAGGAAAATTTTCCTATAACGGATACCCGTAACATTTTCGTATTGGAATTTCTGGACTATTTCGTGGATCCTCCAAGGTATTCGATCGACGAATGTATTGAAAGGGGACTAACCTATGCTGTTCCGTTGAAAGCAAAGCTTCGGCTTAGCTGCAACGATGAAGAGCACGTAGATTTCCAGACAATTGTTCAGGACGTGTTTTTGGGAAACATCCCATACATGACACCACGTGGTACTTTTGTGATCAATGGTGCTGAAAGGGTTGTCGTTAGCCAGTTGCACCGTTCACCCGGCGTATTTTTCGGGCAATCTGTTCACCCGAATGGGACCAAGATATATTCTGCCAGGGTTATTCCTTTCAAAGGTGCCTGGATGGAATTTGCAACAGACATCAACAATGTAATGTTTGCTTACATCGACCGTAAGAAAAAATTCCCGGTTACAACTTTATTGCGTTCAATTGGTTTTGAAACCGATAAAGATATCCTGGAACTTTTCGGCATGGCCGATGAAGTAAAAGCTGATAAAAAAACACTGGAGAAAAATTTAGGCAAGCGACTTGCTGCACGTGTATTACGTACATGGGTAGAAGATTTTGTGGATGAAGATACCGGTGAAGTAGTTTCAATCGAAAGAAATGAGATCATTCTTGAAAGGGATTCTATCCTGGATGAATCCAACATCGCAATGATCCTGGAGATGGATGTAAAGAGCGTATTTATCCAGAAAGAAGAAGTGAGTGGTGATTATGCCATCATCTACAATACATTGAATAAGGATACTTCCAACAGTGAGCTGGAAGCTGTTCAGCATATTTACAAGCAATTGCGTGGTGCCGATGCACCAGATGATGAAACAGCCCGTGGCATCATTGATAAATTATTCTTCTCTGATAAGCGTTACGACCTGGGTGAAGTTGGCCGTTATAAAATCAACCGCCGCCTGGGATTGAACTTCCCGATTGAGAAAAAAGTATTGACCAAAGATGATATCATTGCCATCATTAAAACCCTGGTTCAACTGACCAATGGTAAGAGTGAAGTGGATGATATTGACCACCTGAGCAACCGTCGTGTACGCACAGTGGGCGAACAGTTGTATGCACAATTCGGTGTTGGTCTTGCACGTATGGCACGTACCATCCGTGAAAGGATGAACGTAAGAGACAACGAGGTATTTACCCCGGTGGATCTGATCAATGCAAGAACATTGTCTTCTGTTATCAATTCATTCTTTGGTACATCACAGTTGTCGCAGTTCCTTGATCAGACAAATCCTTTGAGTGAGATCACGCACAAGCGTCGTATCTCCGCACTCGGACCCGGTGGATTGAGCAGGGAAAGAGCAGGTTTTGAGGTACGTGACGTTCACTATTCTCACTACGGCCGTTTATGTACTATTGAAACACCGGAAGGTCCAAACATTGGTTTGATCTCTACACTTTGTGTACATGCGAAGATCAACGACATGGGTTTCATCGAAACACCATACCATAAGGTAACTGACGGTAAGGCCGACATGAAAAAGATCACTTTCCTGAGTGCTGAAGAAGAAGATACTGCCAAGATCGCCCAGGCAAATATAGATATGGATGAGAAGGGAAATTTCGTTGAAGACATGATCAAATCACGTCAGACAGGCGATTTCCCGATCCTTGCAAAAAATGAAGTGGAATACATGGATGTGGCTCCAAACCAGATCGTTGGTTTGAGCGCATCATTGATCCCCTTCCTGGAGCATGATGATGCCAACAGGGCATTGATGGGATCGAACATGCAACGCCAGGCAGTTCCTTTGTTGCGCCCGGAAGTTCCGATCGTTGGAACCGGGTTGGAAGGGAAAGCTGCCAGGGATGCCCGTATCCAGATCCATGCAGATGGAGATGGTGTGGTTGAATACGTAGATGCTACTGAAATACATGTCCGCTACAAAAGAAATGAATTGCAAAAACTGGTAAGTTTCGAAGACGACCTTACGATCTATAAGATCAATAAGTTCGTTCGTACCAACCAGGAAACAACGATCAATCTCCGTCCAGCTGTTGTAAAAGGACAGAAGGTTTATGAAGGTGATTTCTTAACCGAAGGTTATGCAACCAAGGGTGGTGAAATTGCTTTGGGTAGGAATCTTAAAGTGGCATTCATGCCATGGAAAGGCTACAACTTCGAGGATGCGATCGTGATATCTGAAAAAGTTGTTAAGGATGACTGGTTTACGTCTATCCATATCAGTGAGTTTGAAACAGAAGTGCGTGATACCAAGCTTGGAGAAGAGGAATTGACTCCGGATATACCAAACGTAAGTGAAGAAGCTACCAAGGATCTTGACCAGAATGGCATCATCCGTATCGGAGCAACGATCAAGGAAGGCGATATCATCATTGGAAAGATCACACCAAAAGGTGAAAGCGATCCTACGCCGGAAGAGAAATTATTGCGTGCGATCTTCGGAGATAAAGCCGGTGATGCAAAAGATGCTTCTTTAAAAGCTCCAAGTGGTACCGAAGGTGTTGTTATCAATAAGAAATTATTCCAGCGTGCAAAAAAAGATAAGAATGCCAAAGTAAGGGAGAAAGCACAACTGGATAAAATAGAAAAAACGCACGAAAAGAACGAGCAGGACCTGATGGAACTGTTACAATCTAAATTGCAAACCTTGCTGAAAGACAAAACCAGCCAGGGTGTAAGCAATAATTTCGGTGAAATGCTGATAGGTAAAGGCGCCAAATTCAATTCCAAGAATTTAGCTAACATCGATTTCCAGAATGTGAATCCATTGGGATGGAGCGGCGATCATAAAACCGATGACCTGATCAACACATTGTTGCACAACTACAGCATTAAATTCAATGAAGAGCTTGGCCGTTATAAAAGAGAGAAATTCAACATTTCTATCGGGGATGAATTACCTGCCGGTGTGTTGAAGCTTGCCAAGGTTTATATGGCTGTTAAGCGTAAACTCAAGGTTGGTGATAAAATGGCTGGCCGTCACGGTAACAAAGGTATTGTGGCCAAGATCGTTCGCCAGGAAGACATGCCGTTCCTGGAAGATGGAACTCCTGTTGACATAGTGTTGAATCCATTGGGTGTACCTAGTCGTATGAACCTGGGACAGATTTATGAAACTGCACTTGGATGGGCAGGCGAAAAATTAGGTGTTCGTTTTGCAACACCGATCTTCGACGGGGCTTCTGTAGATGAGATCGCTGAGAATATTGAAAAAGCAGGGTTACCAAAATTCGGACATACATACTTATATGATGGTGAAACGGGAGACCGTTTCGATCAGAAAGCAACTGTAGGAATCATTTATATCATCAAACTTCACCACATGGTGGATGATAAAATGCACGCACGTTCAATCGGGCCATACAGTCTCATTACACAACAACCATTGGGTGGTAAAGCACAATTCGGCGGTCAGCGTTTTGGTGAGATGGAGGTTTGGGCACTGGAAGCTTATGGTGCTTCTAACATCTTACAGGAATTGCTTACCCTTAAATCGGATGATATCATAGGAAGGGCTAAAACGTATGAAGCCATCGTAAAAGGTGACAACATTCCAAGAGCCGGTATTCCTGAATCATTCAATGTATTGGTGCATGAGTTGAGGGGATTGGGTTTGGATCTGAAGTTTGAGTAAATGGCTACAAGCTATTAGCCTTTAGCTATTAGCAATACAGCAGCATCAAATTGTATTAGAATTAAAATAATAAAATTTGCCTTCAGCTAATAGCTAACAACTAACAGCTAACGGCTAAAATAAACAGCTAAAAGCTATAAATAATATGGCATTCAAAAAAGAAAACCGTCCAAGGCCAACATTTTCTCAAATCACCATTGGTTTGGCTTCTCCCGACAGCATACTGGAAAGAAGCTACGGGGAAGTATTAAAGCCGGAAACCATCAACTACCGTACTTACAAACCTGAAAGAGATGGTTTGTTCTGCGAAAGGATATTCGGGCCGGTAAAGGATTATGAATGTGCCTGCGGAAAGTATAAGCGTATCCGTTATAAGGGTATAGTATGCGACCGTTGCGGAGTTGAAGTAACTGAAAAGAAAGTTCGCCGTGAAAGAATGGGGCATATCAAACTGGTTGTACCCGTAGTTCACATCTGGTATTTCAAATCATTGCCAAATAAGATCGGTTACCTGTTGGGAATGAGTTCCAAGAAACTGGAAACCATCGTTTATTACGAGCGTTTTGTAGTGATACAATCGGGTATCCGTACAGATAAAGGACAAAATTATGGTGACCTGTTAACGGAAGAAGAATATTTAGACATTCTGGATACCTTGCCAAAAGAAAACCAGATGCTGCCTGATGAGGATCCTGAAAAATTCATCGCCAAGATGGGTGCAGAAGCTGTGCATGCAATGCTGGAACGCCTTGACCTGGACCAGTTGAGTTTTGACCTGAGAAACTCTGCAGCAAATGAAACATCCCAGCAACGTAAGGCAGATGCACTAAAGCGTCTAAGCGTAGTAGAAAGTTTCCGTGATGCAAATACAAGGATCAACAACCGCCCTGAATGGATGGTAATGCAATACATCCCGGTTATACCACCGGAATTACGCCCGCTTGTTCCTTTGGATGGCGGCCGTTTTGCCTCATCTGATCTGAATGACCTTTATCGTCGTGTTATCATTCGCAATAACCGTTTGAAAAGATTGTTGGAAATCAAAGCACCTGAAGTGATCCTTCGCAATGAAAAAAGGATGTTACAGGAAGCAATTGATTCACTGTTCGATAACAGCCGTAAATCCAATGCTGTAAAAGCTGAAGGCGGACGTGCACTGAAATCATTGAGTGATGTATTGAAGGGTAAGCAGGGACGTTTCCGTCAGAACTTGTTGGGAAAACGTGTTGATTACTCAGGCCGTTCTGTAATTGTGGTTGGACCTGAATTGAAAATGCATGAATGTGGTTTGCCGAAAGATATGGCTGCAGAATTATTCAAGCCGTTTATCATTCGTAAACTGATCGAAAGAGGAATTGTAAAAACAGTTAAAAGTGCCCGCAAGCTGGTTGATAAAAAAGAATCGATCATCTGGGATATTCTTGAAAATATATTGAAAGGGCACCCGGTTATGTTGAACAGGGCCCCAACCTTACACCGTTTGTCAATACAGGCATTCCAGCCTAAACTGATCGAAGGAAAAGCGATCCAGTTGCACCCGTTGGTTACCACGGCATTCAACGCCGATTTTGATGGTGACCAGATGGCTGTTCACGTTCCATTAAGCAATGCAGCAGTTTTAGAAGCACAGTTACTGATGCTTTCTTCACACAATATTCTGAATCCGCAAAATGGCACACCGATCACCCTTCCTTCACAGGACATGGTTTTGGGATTGTATTATATAACCAAGGGAAAGAAAACTATCGGCAATGAAATTGTAAAAGGAGAAGGTAAGGCGTTTTATTCTGCAGAAGAAGTGATCATTGCTTACAATGAAAAGCAGGTTGACCTGCATGCAAACATCAGAGTAAAAGCAAATTTCCGTAACAGTGATGGAACACTGACAAATAAATTGATAGAAACAACAGTCGGAAGAGTGATCTTCAACCAGTTTGTTCCAAAAGAAGTTGGATTTGTAAATGCCCTGTTAACCAAAAAGGCATTGCGTGAGATCATTGGTGATATCATTAAATGGACCAGCGTTCCAATCACCGCAAAATTCCTGGATGACATCAAAACACTCGGATACCGTATGGCATTCCGTGGTGGATTGTCTTTCAACATCAATGACCTGATCATCCCTGCTGTAAAAGAGCAACTGGTCGAAAATGCGAAGGGTGAAGTTGCCGAAGTTTGGGATAGTTACAACATGGGGCTTATCACAAACAATGAACGTTATAACCAGATCATTGATATCTGGAGCAGGGTTGATACGAAAGTAACTGAAACGCTTATACGTGAATTGGCGATCGACAAACAGGGATTCAATTCCGTTTATATGATGCTTGATTCAGGCGCCCGTGGTAGCAAGCAACAGATCAAACAGCTTGCAGGTTTGAGGGGTTTGATGGCCAAGCCAAGAAAATCAGGTTCATCCGGAAGTGAGATCATTGAGAATCCGATCCTCGCAAACTTCAAAGATGGTTTGAGTGTATTGGAATACTTTATCTCTACGCATGGTGCACGAAAAGGTCTTGCAGATACTGCACTGAAAACTGCAGATGCCGGTTACCTGACAAGAAGATTGGTAGACGTTGCACAGGATGTGGTGATCAATGAGGAAGATTGCGGAACGTTGCGTGGTATTGCTGCACAGGCATTGAAAGACAATGAAGATATTATTGAGCCACTGGCAGACAGGATCGAAGGGCGTACTTCTTTACACGATGTATTCCACCCGATTACTGATGAAAAGATATTAACCGCCGGCGAAGAGATCAGCACGGAGAATGCAAAACTGATCGATGAGATCGGGATCGATACTGTAGAGATACGTTCTGTATTGACCTGCGAAAGCAAGCGTGGAGTATGTGTGAAATGTTACGGTAAAAATCTTGCATCGGGTTATCTTGCCCAACGCGGCGATGCAGTTGGGATCATTGCAGCCCAGTCGATCGGAGAGCCGGGTACACAGCTTACTCTCCGTACATTCCACGTAGGTGGTGTGGCCGGTTCAGCTTCTGTAGAATCATCACTGTATGCTAAGTTTGATGGTACTTTGCAATTTGACGGATTGCGTACCGTTAGTACTGAAAACAATGAAGGTAAAAAAATACAGGTGGTTATCGGACGTACCGGTGAGATCAGGAACCTTGATGTGAAATCTGACCGTATGTTGAATACCATACACGTTCCTTACGGAGCGATCCTGAATGTAAAAGACGGGCAGAAAGTTTCTAAAGGAGATGTCATCTGTACATGGGATCCGTATAACAACGTTATTGTTGCAGAAGTGAATGGTAATGTGAAATTTGAAGCAGTGCTGGAAGGTATTACTTACCGTGATGAAGCAGATGAACAAACAGGCCACAGGGAAAAAGTGGTAATTGAAACAAAGGACAAAACAAAACTTCCAACTATTATCATAGAAGGAAAAGATAAAAAAGTTTATAACCTGCCGGTAGGTTCACACATCGTGGTTGATGAAGCTGATACAGTGAAGAGCGGCCAGGTACTTGTAAAAATTCCAAGGGTTTTAAGCAAACTGAAGGATATTACCGGAGGTCTTCCTAGGGTAACTGAATTGTTTGAAGCAAGGAACCCAAGCAATCCTGCAGTTGTTTGTGAGATTGACGGCGTTGTAACTTTCGGTGCAATTAAGCGTGGTAACAGGGAGATCATTGTGGAAGCAAAAGATGGCGTGGTACGTAAATACCTGGTACCGTTGAGCCGCCAGATCCTTGTACAGGATGGTGATTTTGTAAAAGCCGGCGCTGCATTGAGTGACGGACAAACAGCTCCTGCTGATATTCTGTCTATCAAAGGCCCGTTTGCGGTACAGGAATACGTGGTGAACGAGATCCAGGAAGTATATCGTTTACAGGGTGTAAAGATCAACGACAAACACATTGAAGTAATCGTTCGGCAGATGATGCGTAAGGTAACCATTGAAGATGCTGGAGATACAAAATTCCTGGAAGGAGATACAGAAGACAGGCTGGACTTTAACATGGAGAATGATTATATCTATGATAAAAAAGTAGTTACCGATCATGGAGAAAGTTCCAAGTTGAAACCCGGTCAGATTATTACATTGCGTGATGTAAGAGAAGAGAATTCTGTTTTGAGAAGAGCAGATAAGAAACTGGTTGAATACCGTGATGCACGTCCTGCTACTTCGTCACCTCTGTTGCTTGGTATTACCAAAGCATCATTGGGAACACAAAGCTGGATATCAGCCGCCTCATTCCAGGAAACGACCAAAGTGTTGAGTTCTGCAGCCATACAGGGTAAAACAGACCTGATGCTGGGATTGAAAGAGAATGTAATTACGGGCCATCACATTCCTGCCGGTACAGGTTTGCGTGAATTTGAAAATATGATCGTGGGAAGCAAGGAAGAATACGAATTGCTGATGACAACAAAAGAAGCAATGAGTTTTGATGAGGAAGAGTAAAATTGCTGACCTGCCTGCCGCTAGGCAAGTGTGCCAATTTGGAAATTAGCTGATTAATATAATTTAAGGAGTGAGATGAAGATCTTGCTCCTTTTTTTATGCAGGAGGCAGGGTATAACCCGTATTAAGCAGCGGTTTGATCTGCTTTTAACTTTAGTGCTTTTATGATACTGGTGATTGGGGCTTGCGGCAACTATGGAATTAGCATTCCGTCAAGCCCGGAATGAAGCAGGGGAGCAACTGATGCTGATGCTAACAATGTTCTGTTACACTTGCAGCAACACTTTTGTTGTACGTTCGCCATTCTTCGTGGTCAACTACAATGTGGGTCTGTGTCGCACCTAAGAGTGTTGCCTGTGCGTAGGGACAAGGCAGGCTCTTTTGCAAGGGTGGCTTTTGTGTATTGGCTTTTTGTGCCTTGCAAATGTGCCTGACATGGTGTTAGGGCAGGATGTTTATGAAATTAGAACAAATATTTGTTTTATTTTCAAACAATGCTTATTTTTGTTGGATTGAACTTTAATAAATAATTGATATGAACATAAAACTGTCACAAAAGCAAATAGGTCAAAGGATAACTGAACTTCGTAAAATGAAGGGGTTGTCTCAAGAAGATTTGGCGAAAAGTGTCAAGATTTCAAGACCGTCTTTGGCTCAAATAGAGTTGGGAAACAGAACTGTTGATGTACTTGAATTTCAACGTTTGTCTATGGTGCTAGGATTTTCTTTAGATGATTTTGTATCAAAAGATTTTTCTGCTAATCAAGATTTGGAAGCCAAAGCCGAAACAAAATCGAAGAAGGCAGATGAACGAATTTCAGTTCCGTCATTGCAAGTCAGCAAGTTTAAAAATGTGTTATTGTATATTCTTGAACGCTGTGCTGGTAAACCTAATGTTGGTGAAACGGTGCTTTACAAGCTGCTTTATTTTTCCGACTTCAATTATTATGAATTGTATGAAGAACATTTAACTGGTGCAAAATATCGCAAGTTGCCTTATGGTCCAGTTCCACAAAAGTTAGATATTATCGTTTTACAAATGATTGATAAAGGTCAGTTGCAAAGAGTGAAAACAGAATATCATGGCTATCCACAAACTCGTTACCTGCCTTTAGTGAAAGCCGATTTAACTGAATTGAAAGCAAGTGAGAAAGAAGTAATTGATAGGGTGATTCAACAACTAAGTGATTGGAGTGCTGCTGCCATAAGCAACTATTCTCATAAGGATATGCCTTGGTTGGCTTCAAAAGAAGGGGAAGAAATAAATTACGAATTAGCTTTTTACAGAGATGCTCCTTTCTCTGTGAGAAACTATGGTGACGAAATTGAACAACAATGACTTTTAATGAACTTGCAGAATTTAATAAGGACTTGAAAATTCTGTTGAAAAAATACAGAACGCTGAACGAAGATTTGGAAGTAGTGAAAAAAGTACTGGAAGTAACACCACAAGAAAGACCACCGTTTAGTTTTCGTATTGATAATTTGGGTTTGGAAACCTGTGTCATTAAGGTAAAAAAGATTGCCTGCAAAGCATTAAAAGGTCGTGGAGTAAATTCAGGGTTGAGATTAATTTATGCTCACTTTGAAGCGGAACAAAAGATAACATTTATTGAACTTTATCATAAGAACGATAAAGAGAATGAGGACAAACAAAGAATTATAAACAACTTTAAATAAAAAAATCCTGAGCAAGAAAAATCAGCATGTAGTGCCTCACGGAAACCAATGGGCTGTGAAAGGCGAAAAAAATGAAAGAGCTACCAAAATTGTGGATACGCAAACGGAAGCTTACATTAACGATTAGCATTTACGCAGGACGGGAATTAGAATTCCGTCTGGCCGATGCTTGTAGCCCGATAAAGGAACGAAATTTTATTCTTACTACCAAAGTAAGCCAGCCCCGCACAATTGCGGGGTAGCAAAATGTGCAGGCGAATTAGCATTCCGACAAGCCCGGAATGAAGCCGGGTAGCAATTGATGCTGATGCTAACAATGTTCTGGCACACTTGGAGCAATACTTTCGTTAGCAGAAGTTATGGTTTGGGTACATTCTTTTCTTTTGGCGAATCATTCTTTGCGATTTTTATATAGAAATAAATGATAATTATTGTTAACCACAGCGAAAACACAACAGAAACTTTTGCTATCCATCCTGGCCAATAATTTATAATTACATTTTTAATAGTAATAAATTCAAAACAAAAAGGTAAAATAATTAGTGATAATAATGGTAAGACTAGGATGACTTCAACCCATTTTAATTTGTTGTTATAATCATTTACTTTTCCAATTTCTGTCATCAATGAATATGGCAAGATAAGTCTTGCGAAATCGTTGAAGTATGTTTTTTTTAAATCCTTATCCATTAATTTATGTTTAAATATTTTAAAATTTACCCATTTTAATAGTTTTATATTTTCGGATCTATGAACGTTCGTTAAAGCATAATCAAAGAAAAGATATGCGAATATTGCTGGAATTAATTTTTGAATTAAGCTTAAATCTGTTAAACTTATAGGACCTATCTGAATGTTTGATATTGTAGCTTTTGATGCAATGAAGTAAAATAAAACAGTTACAACGAGATAAATTGTTAACCTGTCATTACGTTTATTAAGTTCTTTCTGTTTTTCATATAGTTTGTCATACATGTTTAAAATGCGGTCTTCTGCATTGATGTTAATAAATTCTATAATTTCTAGTTGTGTCATAAATGATTTCTGCTAACGATTACCATTTACGCAGGACTAGAATTAGAATTCCGTCCCCGGTGCTCGTCGCCCGATAAAGGAACGAAAATTTTACTTGAAATTAAATTTTAATTAATGAACGGTCAAGCCGGAACTGAAGAAGAGTAGGTAACTGAGGCCGGTTTTACTTCCATCCGCCCGGCTTGCGGAATTGCTTTGTTAGCTGTAGTTTTATCCACTACTGGATAATATGCATATAATTTGTATGAATTTGATGCAATCTCGTGTATTCGTAAATTGCAACTAATTGTTGATTTATGTTCTCTAAAACATGCTCACAATACGTGGAGTTAAGGATAATTTTAAAATCTTTTAATTTACCCAAACTAGGATTACGGGTAAAAAAGTTTTCGATTAGTTCTTTACCTTTTTTTTCAATGTATCCATCTTCGTGAGTCAAAGTATTTCGAATTTTCTTATAAACTAAAATATTATTCCAGTTTTTTGAAAATACATCTTCGCTAATTC
>JAYSWW010000224.1:0-11692 GCA_043717805.1 Ferruginibacter sp. | reverse complement strand
GTTTACGTTATTTCCTGCCAGAAAACAAAGTTCCTTACGTTGAAGTAAGTACTAAAAAGAAAGTAGGAAGAAAATTCGTACCCGTTAAAAGTATTCCTGTAAAAGTATATTTTGGTGATGTAACAGAAAACAATCTCCTGGGTAAAGTTGTCACCGGAAAAGAAGGATTAAGCAGAATAGCCATTCCTGCTTCTTTTAAAGCTGCCTGGGATTCATTGAACGTATTTACTTTTAATGCAGAATCAGTTCCAGCTAAAACAGAAGAAGCTTTAACAACGGATCTCACTATTAAAAAAGCTATGCTGATCATTGATACCACCACTTCAGAAGAAGGTGTAAGAATGGTTACAGCACAACTGAAAGAAAAAACAGGTAATGAATGGGTCCCTGTGAAGGAAATTGAAATGAAACTGGGTATAAAACGTATGCTGGGAAATTTAACTGTAGGGGAAGCTGAAACCTATACTTCCGATTCATCAGGCCTTGCCAGTGCTGAGTTTAAAAGGGATTCCATGCCCGGTGATCTAAAAGGAAATCTGGTATTGGTAGCGCGGGTGGAAGACAATGATACTTATGGCAACCTGGTTGTTGAAAAATCAGTTCCATGGGGAAAAGCCGTACAGGCTGAAAGTCATTTTTGGCACCGCACACTTTGGTCAACCGGTAACAGGGCACCTGTATGGTTGTTGTTTATAGCACTTTCCATCATTATTGGTGTATGGGGTACAATATTTTACCTGGTTAAGCAATTATTAAAGATCAGAAAAATGGGAAAAGAATTAGACAGTAAGCTCATTACGACTGTATAAAAAGATAGATTTTAATAACACTGCATTCATCAAAATAAATTATTGAGCAATATTAAATTAAGACATAATTGATAACATAGTAACATGTCTTTACATAAGCAAAAATACAATTGGAATTTGTTATCCTGCTTATTGAAAATTAAATTTTCACGTATAAATAAACACTGCTATAAAATAATTTAGCCTGATTTATTTAAAAAGAGATTATTTTGAAAATAATCTCTTTTTATTTTTTTCTCCCCTTTTTAATTAAACTTTTAAAGTTAATTCTTACATACTATACTCATATGTTTTAGCTGAATTTTTTATTACCAAACATGATTAGGATCATTTTTATTCTTTAACAGGTGTGCGACATTTGCACCATGAATATCTGGAAAAATATCATCAGCCGCCCTTCATAATTTTCACTCCTTTCACGCTTTTCGTTATCATCTGCTTTGAATTTTTGTTGATCAAATAACAATTATATGAAAACAATCATAGAACCTTTCAGGATAAAATCGGTAGAACCCATTTATTTCAACACAAAGGAAGAACGCATTAAAATACTCGAAAAGGCTTTTTACAATCCCTTCCTGATTCATTCAACTGATGTATTGATTGATTTACTGACCGACAGCGGCACCAGTGCTATGAGCAGCAATCAATGGGCAGGTATCATGCAGGGCGATGAATCATATGCCGGCAGCCCCAGTTTTTTCCGTTTTGAAGAAACCATACAACAGATCACCGGCATGCCGCTGGTTATTCCCACTCACCAGGGAAGAGCCGCAGAAAAAATATTATTCAGCATTTTGGGAGGTAAAGGAAAATACTTTGTAAGCAATACCTTATTTGATACAACCAGGGCCAATATAGAATTTTCCGGCGCCGAAGGAATTGATTTATTATGTGAAGAAGGGAAACATCCAACCGTACCCGCAGCTTTTAAAGGAAACATGGATACAACAGCTTTGAAATCTTTTATTGCTGAAAAAACTGCAGAAAACATACCACTGTGTATGATAACGGTAACCAATAACTCCGGTGGCGGTCAACCCGTCAGTATGCAGAACATTAAAGATGTTAAAAAGATCTGCGTTGAGAATAATATTCCATTATTCATAGATGCCTGCCGCTTTGCAGAGAATGCCTATTTTATCAGGCTTCGTGAAAAAGGTTACGCTGATAAATCAGTAAGGGAAATTGCAAAAGAACTTTTTTCATACGCTGATGGCTGTACGATGAGTGCCAAGAAAGATGCTTTTGCCAACATTGGTGGCTTCCTGGCCATGCATAACAAAGAACTTGCTCAAAAATGCAGAAATCTTTTGGTCATTACTGAAGGCTTCCCAACATATGGAGGTCTTGCAGGAAGAGACCTGGAAGCCATTGCCATCGGCTTGAATGAAGTGATGGACGAAAACTATTTGCACTACCGCATCCGAAGCATCGAATACCTTACGAATAAACTGATCGATGCGGATGTTCCGGTGATGCAACCTGCCGGTGGACATGCTGTATACCTTGTTGCCAATGAATTTCTGCCTCATATACCTATTGATCAATATCCCAGGCAAGCTTTGGTGGGTGCATTGTACATTGAAGGAGGAATCCGAAGTGTAGAGATCGGCTCTTTGATGTTTGGTAAATATGATGAAAACACCCGTTTGCCGAATGAGCAGAACTGTCTGCCGGACCGGCAGAAAAAACTGATACCGGCAGCATTGGAACTGGTGCGGCTTGCCATCCCAAGAAGAGTGTATACCCAAAGCCATATTGATTATGTAGCAGAAGTGATCATTGAAGTATTTAATAAAAAAAATGAAATCAAAGGTCTTACCATTGTTGAAGAAGCCCCGATGCTCAGGCACTTTACTGCAAAATTAAAACCAGTTCAATAATAAATACAAAAAAAGATACAATGAAATATATCAAACACAGCTGGGCCGAACCTTATAAAATAAAAATGGTTGAACTGTTGAAAATGACCAGTACTGCCCAACGTAAAAAAGCCATGCAGGAAGCCGGTTTCAATACCTTTCTTTTAAGATCGGAGGATGTATACATTGACCTGTTAACTGACAGCGGTACTTCGGCTATGAGTGACCGGCAGTGGTCAGGCATGATGATGGGGGATGAAGCTTATGCGGGCAGCCGGAATTTTTATCACCTCGAAGATGTGGTAAAAGATACATATGGTTACAAATACCTGATCCCCACACACCAGGGTCGCGGAGCAGAAAATATCCTGTCAAAGATCCTCATAAAAAAAGGCGATGTCATTCCCGGTAATATGTATTTCACTACAACCAGGCTGCACCAGGAACTGGCAGGGGGGAAATTTGAAGACATCATTATAGATGAAGCACACGATCCGGAAAATGAATTTCCGTTTAAAGGAAATGTGGACCTGGATAAACTTGAAAAACTGATTAAAAAATTTGGTGCAAAAAGGATTCCTTATGTAAGCATGGCCACCAGTGTAAATATGGCAGGCGGACAGCCTATCAGCATGAAAAACTTAAAAGAGCTGAGAACACTTACAAAAAAACATGGCATCCGGGTAATTCATGACATGACAAGAGTGGCAGAAAATGCATACTTTATCCAACAAAGAGAAAAGGGATATCATTTAAAAACGATCAAACAAATTGTAAAAGAGATCTGTTCTTATACTGATGGCGCTACGATGAGTGCAAAAAAAGATGCACTGGTAAACATTGGCGGATTCCTTGCCATCAACGATTGGGATGTATTTGAAGAAGCCAGGAACATGGTGGTTGTATATGAGGGCTTGCATACTTATGGCGGGTTGGCAGGAAGAGATATGGAAGCCATGGCGATCGGTATCGGGGAAAGTGTTAGCGATGACCACATCAGGGCAAGGGTTGGACAAGTCATTTATCTTGGTGAAAAAATGATAAGTTATGATGTGCCGATCGTAAAACCAATTGGCGGACATGGCATTTTTGTAGACGCAAAAAAATTCCTTCCCCATATCAGCCAGGATCATTTTCCTGCACAAACACTGGCTGCTGAGATCTATCTTAATTCGGGTGTCAGAACCATGGAAAGAGGAGTTGTATCTGCAGGAAGAAAAGCAAATGGCGAAAACTATTATCCAAAACTAGAGCTGGTAAGATTTACCATCCCCCGCAGGGTATACACTCAGGCTCATATGGATGTGATTGCAGAATCTGCCGGCAGGGTATATGAAAGAAGAAATAAGATCAGCGGCATGAAGATGGTATATGAACCAAAATATTTAAGATTTTTTCAGGCAAGGTTTGAGAAATTATAAATTTTTTGAAAAGACGGCAATAAAAAATAAAAAATCAATTACTTTTTAAAGGGTTGGCTTTTTTCACCATGAATGATATTGGTTTTTACTGATATTGTATTTATTTTTTATCAGACCCTGTTATTTATCTTTAATATTATTATGCTTCAGGAATTGCTGATACTGCTCCATAAACTCCTCGTATTTGTTTTTACCATTGACTTGCTTTTCCTTCACAGAAGAAGTCTTATTTACCAGCTCATAATAGGCACCGGGATATTCATCTGAATAAATGCCAGGAAGAAGACCCATTTCGTTAAGCCCGGTATATAATGAAAATAATAAGAACAGGGAAACAATCACAATTGAATGATCTTTAAAACTTCTTACCATCAAAAAGGAAGAAATATTTTCCCCATCCACTAAAAAATTCTTCTTAAAGAACCGGGCTGCAATAAAAACCACTAATAAAACAAAAGCCAGCACAGCTGCTACTGCCGATATTTTTGCTGAAAATAGAACCATCGACAGTGAAATAAGAAATAGAATAATACACAAATGAAAAATAAGTACCAGTATTGCAAGCAATCTATTTTTGGCCTGTAACTGACGGTAACGAAGTATCATTTTTTGTCCGTAGATCAGCAGCAGCAAAACTACAGCCATGGCATACAGCCATTCAATATAGGGAAAGTGTATATAAAAAACCCGGAGCCCAAATATGAATGAAAGAATAGAAAGACAAACTGGTTCAGCTAATGTGAATACATCTTTTTTGTCGTTTTTACGGATGACAGCAATGAAATCAACAATAAAAATCAATGCAAATACAAAGGCCACCCCGCCAATAAGTTTCAACCCATAACTATTTTGTGCCATGGAAGCAAAAGCTCCCATCACCAGCAGGATGAATAGCAAAAAATATATTGGATTATTTTTTTTCATTAGAAAGCCTGGTAATTAATATAATTGTTATAAGTTAAGTTTATATCCAGTCCTTTCCATATTTCCCTCTCTTTAGCCGTTTCCTTTTTTATACTGGCATTAAAAAGAATTTCTACCCGGGTTACAAGGTCACCCAATTCAGTCAAGGTGGAAGGTATTGCTGTACTTGCTCTGTAAAAATTTCCTTCGCTGGCAATTCCGTATACCAGATTGATCACAGCGTACAATTTATTATCGTCTGTTATTTCTGATAATACATCTGCAGAAAGAGCATCCAGTTTTCTTCCGCCTATACGAGACAAAAGTCTTATCAAAGCAGGCCGAAAATCAACCCCTCCCCCGAATAATAATTGTGAAAACTCAACTCTCTTTGATTTGGAAAAGGCAGAATCAAGATATATAAAGGAAGTTGGGTCAGTCTTATCGTTATAGATCTTTTCTCCAATTAAGATATATGCCATTGCTTTTTCATTGTCTTTCTCAAATTTCTCCGCCAATTCAACAGCTTCATTCTTTTTACCGATCATTGCAAGGTTGATGCATACATCTTTGAACTGGTTGAGGAAAAAAGTTTTTTCCAGGTATTCATACTTATTTCTTGAAGCAGTAAAATTCACCCTGTCAAAATGCTGATAATATTTCAGGCCCTCTGCGGTATCAGCTTTCTTAAAGGAACGGTTGGCCATAACCAGGCAAAGCAGGTTTTGGTCAAAACTTTTGCCCATCGGTTCTGTATTGATAAAGGAAAAAATTCGGGCTATTGCTTCATCTTTAAGCGGATAACGATTATCCAAAAGTTCATAACCCTCATCCGGGTTTACCGTTAGTGCTTTTGCCGTCCAGTAATGAATTAATCCCAGGTCTTCGGTATTAGTATAGAACTCACGATATAATTTGTGCTTATCAATGAAATTGTAAAAAAGATCTGAATGATAGGCGCCGGTAAACCATCCGTCCATATAATCGGGGTAAATAAATAGCTGCCTGCGTGTGTACTTTGGATTACGTTCACCATTAGCATTATAACATAAAGTAATGGAAACAGATTCACCGAGGAATTTATCATCCACCAGTCTGAAATGATCGACTGCTTCCTGCAAAAGTTTATCCAACGAAATTGAATCTACAACTATACCTCGGTCAAACTGGTATTTATGTATAAACAAAGCTCTGCGCTTTTTATTAATAGCCAGCAAATAATTCCTTTCGGAAGTGTTTGCAGTTTTACTGATCAAATTATCATATTCATCAGCCATTACTGTAAATACGTCCCGGGATGCCATACATAAATTTGGGAAATAATAACCAGCGACCGAACCTCCTATGTATCTATTGATATTTAACGAATAGGTCTCAGAAATATACCCTGACCGGTTAACCAAATTTTTGTAAATTGTTAATGCCGACTCGCTGGGATAATTGCTACTAAGCCAATTCGCCAGGCTCATTGCTTTCTCCTTATATCCATACTGGTAAAACAAGGCTATGATATTGGTATAATTGTTCAGGGGGTTACCGGTAAAATAATCATTGGTGCCGGACTTCCTGATCTCTTCAAAACATTGAATTACTTTTTCTGTATTCCCCAATACTGCATATAAAGAAGCAAGGGTATGATACCCACCGTTAAAATCATTATTGGTACGACCATTACTCTCTTTTGTTCCTTTTGGATAATAAACATCAAATATTTTTTTCCCTGATTGACCTTCATAAGGCGAGATCAAACTGAGTAATGTGTTTATCTTTTCATTGTTTACCTGGCCAGATGTGAGCCATTGCTGGAGACCATAATTCAATTCAGGTGATATTAAGGGTATATATAAATTGGTGTCCCTGAAAAAGATCATTGACAACTTATACGCTTCATCTGAAAATTCACGAAGTTTATTTTCAGTAATACCGGATGGATTATAGTAATTGTCAAAAGCCAGCAATGTTGTGAATTTATTCAGCTTGGGCATTAAATAAGGATAATCCTTTTTTTTGGCCAGCAGATCCTTAAAGTCAGCTTCTGTTATACTGATTATTTCATTCTTGAATGTATTGCTGTCATGCTTGTTATAATTAATTAAGAATTTATATGCTTCAAGAGCCAGGCCAAATCTTGTCTTTGTATCCAGGCCCGATAAATAATTCTTCATAGAACCTTTCTCATGTCTTTCCAGCATGAGCAATGGAACAGCCTTGACTTCTGCACCAACTTCTTTACTGTTCATCAGGGTGGTCATTTCTTTCCTGACCCTTTTTATGACCGCGCTGTTTTGCTTTTGTGTTGCATCATACCAATAAAATCCACTTAATATGATCATCGCAATGATTGCTACAACAGTGGCTATTCGCTGCGGACCATATTTAATAAATGACCTTGTAATGGCTACTTTCCCTGCACTTCGTTTAATAAACTCCCGTACATCGGCAAGTACAGATTCGGCATCGGCAATAGTTTTTGATTGATCATCCTGTATTTCCGTATAACGTTTTATCCAACCAACATTCGGTTTGCATTTTGCATACCAACTTTCAAAAAAAGTGAGTGGCCCGATCGGTAATAAAAATCCACTGCTCTTTTTACTGGTCTTCCAGCGATCCAGTTGTTTTTTAAAATCCAGGTAAGTAGAATAAAACTCAAACTCCTGCCTGGCCCATGTATTCAGTTTATTCCAATTCCTGATCAGGCTTTCATGGGTTATATCAAGTACCGTATTTGCTGAAATGCTATGTGTAGAAGGATCAACCGTTTTAAAAGGGCGGATAAAAGAGTTTCCTTCCTCCCTGTAAATACTCAGCACTTCACTGACTACTTCAGGTGTACAGGATGCTGAATTAATGATGCCGGTAATTTCTCCCAACGTCATGCGATTGCGTACCGCCCTGCTGTTATCGATCTTGGTAAGGCAGCTAAATGAAAGTGCAATGATCCGTTTTGCTTCCTGCTGACTTATGGGATGATCCGGAAATTTGTTATTATAATTTAACCAAGCATTTTCATACAACACACTTGCATGAATTTCTATGATCTTATTCAGACCCGTTTCCTGGTAATATTTTTGCCGCACTTCAGTCAGGTCATCAAACCATTTTTGAAAAACCGGTTGGTCTTCATCTGGCAATTCATTTACCGGCATTCCTCCTACTTTCGCATAATGAATCAGGTCCATTTCCTGTCTTCCCTTGTCGGCTGCCAGCCATACCTGGCTCAATGCATGCTGAAGGATGGGTAACTGATCCACACCATCTGCAATATCATAAACTACCCGTTCAATAAGTCGTTGCGAGATGCGGTTGCCACTCAGGATGGCCGGCTCTTCTATAACCTGTTTCAGGTCCTTGCGTTTTAAACGTGGTACGAAAAATTGTGAAAAGCCGATATACTCGGGCAAACCCCTGAATGCAGAACATTGCCCGATATAATCGGACCGCATGGTGCAAACAATATACACCGGGATATTTCTTTTAATAGCAATACGTGCCGTTTCCAAAATAAGATTCACTACGATCTGTGAATCCTGTGAAGGTGCTTCATTATAAAAATTCTCGGGGTTTGTAAAAAATTCTTCAAACTGGTCAACGAGAATCAGCAGGTTGGCAGCATTTCTTTTTCTTTCTTTTTTTTCCGGCTCTCCCATTTGCTGCCATTGCTCCACTGCTTCATCAATATAATAATCAGAATTGGTATAAAGATCGATCAGTGAAGAATAACCACGCCGGAGTTCCGTTTCGATCGTAGAAGTTTTTTGGTCAAATGTTTTTGCAAGGGCATCCGCCATATTATGGATCGGGCTGCGTTCCGGTCTGAAATCAGCAACCACCCAATTGGTGTATTTGGCTTTAAAGAATCCTGCCCGTGCATTTGGAATAAGACCAGCATAGATCAATGATGACTTTCCTTCGCCGGAAGCGCCCGTTACCATCAGGAATTTGTTTTGCTCCAGCAGCGATGATATCTGGTCCACCTGCAGATCACGCCCTTTGAAATAAAGACTTTCCTCTTCGGTAAATGACCGGAGACCTGTATAGGGACATATGGTTTGATGGCCACTCATTTATTCATTTTCATTTGTATAAATAAGAAATGAATTCTCAAAGGGATTATAGTTAATAAGATATTTTATCCATTCACTCTTTTTCTCCCGGTTCATATTATTTCCAACCAAAGTGAAATAAAGAAACAGTGCTTTGTCTTCATTTGCAATTTTAGCAGGCGCCTGCTGGTATGCTTTATATGAATTGCTGTGAGAAGCAAATGACTTGCTGAACTGTGCCATCGTATAAAATTTGGCAAAAGAGTTTTTGATCGTCTTGTATGCAATGGATTCATTCTTTTCCGGATCCATATACATCTCCGCAATAGCAACAAGCAGGCGATTGGGTTGAAATACTTCAGGATTATCCTTATTCATTTCTACAATGGCAGAATCAAGCATTCGCCTGGCCATGCCAGGTGATCCTTTTCTTATTGAAATCATCTGGCTGGCATATGCATAAAGTGAAGACCTGTTAAGGACTTTCTTATATACATTAATAAAAGTATATGCTTCATCAAACTTATTATTGGCAACGAGATTAGTGACGGCTTTTGCGACCATATAAATTGTCATAAACCCCCTGTTTTGATCTGAGCTTATGAGCTTATTCACTTGTACTTTTTTCAGCCATGCAATTCCCTTATCATTCTCACCCCGCTTAAAAGATTGTTCACTAAGATTGAGGTAAAGAATATTAATGTCGAATATTTGATTTGCATTTCGTTCTTCCAGTTTCAACGCCAACCTTTCCATAGTACTGTTCGGCATCGGGCTGTGAAGGGAATAAAAAGGGTTAGTTTGGAAATTTTGGTAATCAAGCAGCCAGAGTTCAAAAAAACGGATATCACCCGGGCTTTGATACAACGAATCAAATAGCTGCTGCTCCAGTATAAATTTTATAAAGTCAGATGAAGTATATTGCCAGTATCCATTTCGTGGTTCAAATGGAAAAAACGATACACGATAATCGGGATACAAGAACTGGAACTTACGTGGATGCGTGACCAGTCTGTCACCAGAGTTACTTCCGGCAATAGAAACGGGTTGGTTTAAATATTCATTTGATACTTTTTGGTAATAGCTAATCGCATCACTATACAGCTGATTCGTTTCCATTTTACCAAAACCTCTCTTATCCTTCCGGTAAGCAAATAATATCCCTTCATTTTTTAAAATAACTGCAAGGTCAAAATTACGTTCATTGTTATCCCTGATCTTTAAAGCTTCTTCTTTAAGTTTCCCAAAGAAAAAGGAAAGCATTTCATCACTTGAAAAGATCAGGTTCAGATTGGCGAATTCCTGCTGCCCGGCGAAATAAATTAATTTAAACGTTACATGGAATCCTGTCACCAATGCCCGGGAAACTACCCTGTTGTAAAATTCGGTTGAGTTAATATTTTTTCTTGAACAGTATCCTTGTACAAAATTATCCAGGCCGCCGGTGATCCCATATATATAAAATACCGCAGCAATGTTTGTTGCATTATCAATGATCTCTGTATAATTATTATCGAAATAGTTTTCTGAATACTTTAAAAGGGTATCAATACATTGAAGCACTTTATCTGGCTTACCGATAGCCGCATACAAATAGGCAATTTCCTGGTACAGACCATTGAATTTTGCACCATACGTGTAAGAACCACGCACCTGCACTTTATCCCGTTGGTAATTCTTTTCAACCCATGAGGATCGTTGAGTGTTTTCAAATGGAGAAAGGATATTCAGCAACTGGTTGATTTCATCAGGAGAAAATACACGATGATTAATACCATTTTCCAGTGTAAGGTTCAAAAAACGGGTATCAGAAAAATCTTCCGGTTGATCTTGTAAGATCTGTAAAGCCAGGTTGCCTGAACGTTTTGCGTTGTGAATAACAAGTTGATTTAATGTATCATCAGGATGGAAAAGATGAGCCATGCCGGTAGTTACTGAATACGCATGAACTTGTTTCAATGCATCAACATTTGACAGCTTTTTACCTTTTGCATAAAGCTTTTCCAACAACGTATCGGCAATAGCCAAACTTTGAATTATTTCCTTTCGGGGCTCATTGCGTCCCTGGAGGATCATTAATGAAGCAATCCCGGTTGCTATTTTGATCTTCTGACTTGAATCCGCGATGGCATCCAAAACTTCGGGAATCGTCAATTTGCCCGATATCAGTTGTTCATTGACTATCGGTATGAAAAACTCGGTAGCAAGTTTAGTTTCATTAGCAAGCAACAATGATTCTGATTTGATCTTGTTCAGCACATAACTGTTCTGGCGCAGAAAATAATTCCGTATTGCAAAAGAGCTAAGTGTTATTAATGCAATAATACCAAATACAGCTGCAATACGTTTGGTACCATAATGCATGATCGTTCGGGTAATAACATGTTTTTTTGCACTTCGTTTGATGAACTCCTGTGAATGATTGAGAATTTCTTTTGCATGGGAGAGTTTTTTATCTGCATCGATTTCTTCGGGAAGGTAACGGGCAATCCAGTATGCATTGGGTTTGGTAGTATTGAACCAATCCTCAAAAAAAGTAAGTGGCCCGATGGGCAGTAAGAAATCACTTGATTTTCCGCTATCTACCCACCGATTCAGTTGTTGCTCAAAATCCAACGAGATCGTATAATTATCAAATTCTGCTTTAG
>JAYSWW010000223.1:0-4544 GCA_043717805.1 Ferruginibacter sp. | reverse complement strand
GGGCTTTCAGGTAAGTTTTATCATAATAGCTTAATAATATCCTAAAACATTCTTTTACATTGTCGTCTTTCAGATACCTGATAGCAGTTTTAGTTTCCAAAGGGCCCAGCCTTTTTTGAATTCTTTCAATGGCGTTTATAAGTAATTCTTTTTCCAGAGCGCCGTAGCCGGCGTTTATATGATTGAGCCTTTGTTCAAACGGAATGTCTAAAAAACAAACTTGTTTTGTACGCATGGTAGCCCAAAAACTGTGTGGAATATTCAACGACCCGATGCGCTGGCTTTCATCTTCAAGCCAAAAGAAATTTTCCCTGTTTTCATAAAGTGCCCCTGCTAAAAGATTTTCAAACATTTCCTGTTTGGGTTGTTCCGGTTGTCCCAATGCCCCGAATGCAGACCCTTTGTGATTCGCCAAACCTTCCAGGTCTATCATTGCATGATCCTTTTGTTGCAATGAACTTAATATTTCTGTTTTGCCGCTACCGGTATACCCGCCAACAATATTAAAATCATATGGTTTGTCAAATTGCTGCAATACCCAGTTTCGATAAGATTTATATCCTCCATCCAACAAATAAACATTAAAACCAAAAAAATCAAGCAGCCAGGCTACAGCGGAACTGCGCATACCGCCTCTCCAACAATGCACGATCACTGCGTTTGAAGGCTTACCAGGACCGATACTCTTCAAAATTTTCTCTACTTCTTCAACCATGCCACGCATCTTAACTCCAAAAAAATCAAGTCCGTATTTAATGGCTTTTTCACGACTTTCCTGTTTATATGCGGTGCCAATCAGTTTTCTTTCATCATCACTGAATAACGGCAGGTTATATGCACCCGGAATGTGGGCGTGTATATATTCACCGGGGCTGCGTACGTCCAAAACCGGATATTGTTTCGATAATTGCAGCAATTGTTCTGTTGAGATTTTTTCTGTCGCCATTTTCAATCAATGCATCAAAGTTACACAAAGTAAAGGCCATTGAAATAACAGATGAAAAAGGAATTGCTTTGCCATTCCTGTCAAAACAGAAAACCAATTTGGTTCATATAACCTAATCTTCTTTTTCTCTTCTCAATATAATAGCAGCATTTGTTTTCAGGTCGGCACTAAACCTAACTTCAAATACCGACGCCCCTTCCCTTACAACCAATAATCCTGTGTTTGGCGGAATGGCACCCAGGTTTTCTGCATACATTACAAGCATTTGTGAATCGGGAGTGTCCCTGTCGAAATAAATTGTATGCAAATTGGGCTTTGTGGTAAGCCCTTGTTTTGCAATGATAACTTTTCCATTCAACAATACACTTACGGTATCTCCGTCTATTTCTCCATTATCATATAAGGTTATCTGAAGGCTGTCGGATTTAAAAAATACAGATTGCATACTATTTACAGATCTTTTTGCAACATCTGCCGCCGCATTATTTTGTTCGGGTAAAACAACATTTCTTTTTTCTGCAGTTTTGATTTCCGTTGCAACAGGTTTATTAAAAACGCTGACCGGGGCTGTTTTGGAAATTGGCGGAGTTTCTTTTTTAACAATCACAACTTTAGTTGGTTTTATAACCGGTGAAGTTTTTATTTCGGGCGAAGCAGGTTTTTTAACCGTTGCATCAGCAACAGGTATTTTTTTAATTTCAGTTTCTAATGTTTCTTTTTTGATTTTTGCAATATGGATCTCTGTTGGCCTTATCAACTGGTTTGGCCTTGTTACTTTTGCAGGTACTGAAATTTTTCTCCGTGGTTTTTCAATTGTTGTAATGACTGATAAGTTAAGTTTGTCAAGTTTTAATGCTATTTCTTCGCTCGGGGGTACTGAAACCGGGGGCTTATTAAAAGATAATTTATCGGTTAAGGCAAGTTCATTTAATTTTTTATAAAGATCTGTTGACTTAAAATCGATATTTCGTTGCATAGAAACTGAACCCGTAGCGGCCAGGAAGCGCCTGGTTTTATTGGTACTCCAGGTACCGTTTAACTGCATCGTGCTATCAGTTGTATTCAATGTGAGAAGCATTACTTTTTTCACTTCCTTTGGTTGTAAAACACTGGATGCTTTGGCAAGTTGGTTATCATCTTCAACAATGATTTCGTTGTTATTTATTTTAATGGTATGATCCCTGAAAACAACCTGCCGAATCCCGTTTTCCTCAAAACAGATACGGGAATAACCTGTATATTTTCCTTTGAATTCGCTCACAGACAATTCAAAGGGATAATATTTTTCTGTTGAATCTACATAGAGTTCACCTTTCCACACACCGGTAATATCCTGTGCAAATGAAATCAATGGAAATAAAAACAATGCTAAAATATAAATAGTTTTCTTTTTCAAAAAATACATATAATTGGTTTTTAAAAATATGTTTTTCTTTTAGAACATTGCGTTAACATGCATAAAAAAACCGTTAATTGCTTAACGGTTTCTGATTTATTATTTATTTAATATTACCCATTCATACTTGTTAAAAATTCTGCATTGTCTTTTGTTCCTTTCATGTTTTTCAAAAGAGTATTCAATGCTTCTTCAGGATTCATATCAGCCATGTGTTTGCGCAATACCCACATACGCTGGAAGGTATCTTTGTCAAGCAACAGGTCATCTCTTCTTGTTGAAGATGAAACGATGTCAATTGCAGGATAAATACGGCGGTTGGAAAGTTTGCGTTCCAGTTGTAATTCCATATTACCGGTACCTTTAAATTCTTCAAAGATCACTTCATCCATTTTACTTCCGGTGTCTACCAGGGCAGTAGCTATGATGGTAAGAGAGCCTCCGTTTTCAATTTTACGTGCAGCACCAAAAAATTGTTTTGGTTTTTGCATGGCATTTGCTTCCACACCACCTGATAAAACTTTACCGGATGATGGCGCAACTGTATTGTGTGCCCTTGCCAAACGCGTGATTGAATCGAGCAGGATCACCACATCATGTCCGCACTCTACCAGCCGCTTTGCTTTTTGCAAAGCCATGGTACTTACTTTTACGTGCTTTTCTGCGGGTTCATCAAATGTTGATGCAATCACCTCAGCCTTTACGCTGCGTTCCATGTCTGTAACCTCCTCGGGCCTTTCATCCACCAATACTATCATCAGGTAACATTCGGGGTGGTTTTCGGCAATTGCATTTGCAAGTTCTTTCAGCAACATGGTCTTACCCGTTTTAGGCTGTGCAACGATCAATCCACGCTGTCCTTTACCGATAGGAGTGAAAAGGTCCATGATCCTGGTACTGTAATTATCTGCTTTTGTTGTAAGCTCCAGTTTTTCGTATGGGAATAGTGGAGTCAGGTAATCGAATGGCACCCGGTCTCTAACTTCTTCAGGGCTTTTTCCGTTGATTGTTTCTACTTTTAATAAGGCAAAATATTTTTCGCCTTCTTTTGGGGGACGTACAGAACCATAAACAGTATCGCCGGTTTTTAAACCAAATAATTTTATTTGAGAAGGAGAAACATAAATATCATCGGGTGAAGAGAGATAGTTATAATCACTGCTTCTTAAAAAACCATATCCATCAGGCATCATTTCCAGCACCCCTTCACCCAAAACCACGCCATCAAATTCAATGTTAAAAGCAGGCTGTTCTCTTCTCTGTTGGAAAGGTTTGTTTTCTTTTCCCGGCCTTTCTGGTTCATCCATATTCACTTCTGGTTGCTGAATATCTTCTTCCTGTAACATTTGAGCGATGGCAGGGGGAACGCTGGTTTCCTCATCAGTTATTGGTTGTAATTCTTCCTCCTCTTCCTCTTCTATTGACTCTTCTATCCGGGGCCTTTTTAACGGCTTCTTTTCGGGTTCCGCTTTTTTGTGTTTACTGATAACAGCCTCTTTTTTATGCTCTTCTTCCTTTGCTGGAATAACAGGTTCACTTTCTGCAGCACCTTTAATAATGCGCTTACGTTTTGGTTTTTCCCCATCGGGATTTTTCTTTTCTACTGCCATAATAGATTGTTTTTCCAGGATACTGTTTACCAGGTCCTGTTTATTCATCTTTTTAGAATTTGGTATGCTATAATGTTCTGCTATATCGAGCAGTTCCGGAACAAGCAAGTCGTTCAGTTGCGATATGTTGTACATAAAATATGAGAAAATGCGTTTTTCAAAAAAATTCCGCTCTTGGTTCTGTAAAAATTGAAGTTGAAATTTATAGTGCTGGAAGTGGTTGAATAACTGAAGGAATATGACTTAGGATAATCTTCCCAACCTTTTCCAATGCAATGATACGCAGATTTTGAATAATAATAAGAATTTTTATGTGGTAAATATGTTAGTATTAAAAAAATATTCTACATATCCCTTCCTGTTTTATCCTTTTTATTAAAAAAATCAAATTTTTACAATATCCGGGCTTTTTTTGGCCATTAATATCTGAGTTGATCATTTCAATTTTGCAATAACCGCGATGCTGTTTTATTAAAAGCAGGGAGAAAATGCCGGTAAAAAAACTTCAGTCAGTTGGGTATACCGACGCATTAAAATATATAAAATGTAACAATGCGCCGGTGATTATTATCAAGGATTCAAAAAATAGTGA
>JAYSWW010000222.1:0-1754 GCA_043717805.1 Ferruginibacter sp. | reverse complement strand
ATTGGCCACGCCTGAAACTGATAACAGTTCAATTGATGAAGAAATTGATATGGAAATGGTTAGGGTTGTATTGGTAACATATGGGCCAATATTTTGTGAATAAACAGGAGCATTTATGCAAATGAAAGCCCCCGGATAAATATTCATATGCATCTGCACACCTGCCGGCACCAATCCCGACACATTTCCATTATTGTCTGTAAAATCATTGGCCATCCCAAGACCTGCTGTGTTGAGCGCTGTTAATTGTACCAGGTGATTTGAAAGACTGTTTCCTTGCAGGTCCTGCACATGCATGCTGAGATAAACTGCATTCATCGGAACATCACAATTCCAGAATGAAAAATGTGTAACCGGCATATCGTAAAAATTGCCAGACCTGTTAGCTGTAGCTTCTTTTTTCCAAACGCCTTTATCATCCAGACTCCAGGTATCAATGGTTGACGGGGCATTACCTGCAAGTGATGCGGGTATGGGTAATTTAATCGACGCCGGCATATTGACTGCCAGTTGCAATGGTTCCCCGGATGCTGATTCAATATCAACTGCTATCATTCCGGTAGATTGCAAAGCATACATGTTATTGTTATCCTTTCCGATAAAACTCCCCGGTACAACAGAACCGATATCTGTTCGCGTTGGGTCAATATAGCTTGCATAAACATTAACCGATCCATTATACGCAACTCCGGTACTTTTTACGATAATGCTATTCGGTTGCAACCTGATCTCCGTTGAATTGGGAAGTATAACGGTAACGGGTGATACACTTGAAACAGTTGCTGTCAATACTTTTGGGATCAATTTTATGTCAACAAAGTTTCTGCCTGTATTTGCAGAAAAAGAACGGTAGGCCTTGAAATAACCTGTTTTGGTTACAGTAACTGTACTGATATATTTATCGAGTGTAACCTGGTTGATATTAAAAAATCCATTTACATCTGTATTGGTAATAATTCCAGCACATTCAATAGCTGCCGATGAAACCGGAGCATTATTTTCATTCAACACGCGGCCGCTTAGAGCGCCATTAACAGGTGAAGCTGCGGGTATTGGAAATAATTCACCCGGAATAATCGGAGTGTGGTCCCCGGTATCCATTTTTTTGCAGGATAAGAAAGCCATTCCACAAAAACAACCCAGGTAAATGAATGAATGGATCAGGCGTTTTGACATAATACGGTTTTATAAAGTATGAAAAATAAACTCCCCTAAATTAAACTTTAAAACTTATAAAAAAATAATAAAAAAAGCCGCTGCATAAGCAACGGCCAATGTATAAAACGTTCAAAATAATAAATTAAAACTGTTCCAGTTTGCTGAAAAAGAAATCTCCTTCTATGGCAGCATTTTCATCACTGTCGCTTCCATGAACAGCATTTTCTCCGATTGAAGCTGCATATTTTTTACGAATGGTTCCTTCCGCTGCATTGGCCGGATTGGTTGCACCGATCAATGTCCTGAAGTCTTCCACTGCATTTTCTTTTTCAAGGATTGCTGCAGTGATCGGGCCACGGCTCATGAATTCAACCAGTTCTCCGTAGAATGGGCGTTCTTTGTGTACTGCATAAAATTCCCCGGCTTTTGTTTTGCTCAGGTGTGTCATTTTCATAGCAACGATGCGGAATCCTGCCTTATTGATCATTTCTAAAATCCCACCGGTATATCCTTTTTCAGTAGCATCCGGTTTGATCATGGTAAAAGTTCTGTTGGTCATTTTTTTCTATTTTGGGCGCAAAGATAAGGAGTTTGAG
>JAYSWW010000221.1:0-4554 GCA_043717805.1 Ferruginibacter sp. | reverse complement strand
GAAACTGAGCCAGGTTGTGAAAGTGAATATGGAAAAAGTTCCGGCAACGATCACGGTATTTCCGAACCCTGTAAGGGAAGATGGCATCTTATATGTGAGCCTTGATAACAAGCCTGCAGGTAATTACCAGTTGATACTGGTAAATGCTGAGGGGCAAGCAATCATGAAGAAATTGCTCAGCCATGCCGGGGGCAGCAGTGTATACAGCATTGGTATGGAAAAATATGCGGCACACGGGAATTACCTGTTAAATATATCAGGTGATGACCAGGTTAACCTAACTTTCAAAATTGTTTATTAATAATGTTCCTTAATTTTGTAAAAAAGAGAAATACCAATGAAGCGAATTAAAAAGTTTATGTTGATGACAGGATTAATACTAACGGCGAGTTTAATACAACCCATAAAAGGAACGGCACAGGTATCAGATCCCGGTTGTGATCCATTGGATCCGCTTTGCCCGATCGATGGGGGCATAAGTTTGCTTATAGCAGCAGGAATAGGGCTTGGAGCAAAAAAAGCCTATGATAAAAAAAAGAAAGCGGTTGATTTGTAAGAGATTTTCCATTATATGATTCAGGAGAGGTGACCGTTTTGGTCATCTCTTTTTTATTTTAGGCACTACATTCATTGCCAGGTTTTTAAACAAGGTTATATACAACTAAAAACCAATAACTAAGAACTATTCTATTCTATTTTCCTATCTCAACTATTTTCACGAATTTTACCATATTGCAGCCACATATAAGATAAGGTTGTATTATTGAGACCTACATTTATTATGAACAGACTATTTTCCCCGAGTTCGGTTTTAAGGCCAGCCAATTGTTATGCATTGGCATCAGTGATAACTTTATTAAGCATTGGTTTTTTATTTTCATCCTGTGCGCCTTCAAAAAATGCCTATTATTTTAAAACATTGCAGAAAGATACTACACTCAGTGGTCTGGTTAATAAGGACTTTGATTCCAAGATCAGTATCGGCGACAATCTTGGTATCACCATAACCAGTTTGAGCAATGCCGATGATATGTTATTTAATAAAGGGTCTATGACTGCCAATCCAAACTCGGCACCCGGTTTTCCCGTAAACAAGGAAGGGCAGATCGCCGTGCACAATTTGGGTTTGGTAACAGCTGTAGGCCTGACAAGAAAAGAACTGGCAGCAAGTTTACAAAAACAACTGAAGCCATACTTAAAAGACCCGATCGTGAATGTGCAGTATTTGAATCATAAAATTACGGTTATGGGTGAAGTGACAAATCCACAGGTTATTAATATGCCCGATGAACAAATATCATTGATAGATGCCATTGTTATGAGTGGCGATCTGAAAGAAAACGCCCGGAAAGACAATATACTCATCATCCGGGAAATCGGAAATGAGAAGAAAGTAAAACATGTGAACCTTGAAGATCATTCAATTTTTTCATCGCCGTGGTATTATGTTCAACCAAATGATATCATTTTTGTGGCCCCTGATTTTGAAAAGAAAGACAAAGAAGACAGAAGAGTGAGGTTTCAAACAAGCTTTGCAATAGTTACTTCAACTGTTTCTTTATTGATCATTATTCTTGACAGAATTTTCCGTTAAACGTCCTATCTATTATTTATGAGCGAAGAACATTTCTTTAAGGAAAAACCATCTTCTAATATTCTGGCGCAGATCATACAAAGGTATTTGCCTTTCTGGCCTGTGTTTTTAGTGGCTACTTTTGTAACGATGTCTATTGCGTTTGTTTATTTAAGGGCACAAACACGGATCTATGTAGCATCTTCCAAAATATTGTTAAAGGATCCTCAAAAAGGTGGTGGCGACAGCAAAGTACTGGATGCCCTGAATATTTTTAGTGAAAAAAAGATCGTTGAAAATGAGATCATCGTATTGCGGTCTTCTTCCATAATGGAAGAAGTGGTTGGTTCTCTTAACCTTTATTACAGTGTTTATAATAAAGGAAATGTGCAGACGGAAGAATTGTATAAAAATCAATCGCCCGTTTTATTTGAAGCCATTGATGAGACAAATATTGAAAGTACCGGAAAATATTTTTTTGATGTTGATTACAAGAAACAGGTTATAAGTATCGGGGGCGAGTTGATACCTTTTAACGGCATATTTAAATCGGGTAAGACCAGCTACCGGCTTAATATAAATCATGACTATCCAACATACCTCACGGGCAAAAATTATTTTGTTGTATTTAGCTCAATTTCGGAAGCTGCAAGTGCCATAATCGGCAGCCTGAAAGCAAATCCCCTTTCCTATTCTTCAACAGTAATTGATCTCAGGATTGAAACACCTGTTCCTGCAAAAGGAATAGAAATCCTGAACCGCTTATCTGAAGTGTATAATACCGAGGGTATAAAAGATAAGAACCAGATAGCAACGAATACGTTGAAATTCATTGACGACCGTCTGAATACTGTTCTTTCACAACTAGACAGTGTGGAACGTAATATTCAGAATTACAAATCGAGGGAATCAGTTACCGACTTAAGTTCACAGGCAAACCTGTACTTTTCCAATGTTAAAGATTTTGACAGGAGAAAATCAGAGCTGGAATTAAAGACAGAAATTCTGAATGATGTCAATTCCTATATTAATAACAAAGGGAAAAAACCAGGTACGGTTCCATCTTTATTACTGGTAGATGATCCAACACTTTCCGGGCTGCTTCAACAATTGTATGGAGTTGAATTTGAACTGGATAAAGCCAGGGCATCTGCGGGGGAAAAAAGTGAATCGGTGATGCTGGCAGAGGATAAAATTGACCGGATCAAAAAAGACATCCGGGAAAATATATCCAATATCAGATCCAATTTTTCCACAGAAAAGAATAATATCAATGCCAATATAGCTTTGAATAACAGCCTGCTTTCACAGATCCCGCAAAAAGAACGTGGGTTGCTGGAGATCAGCAGGCTGCAGGCTATAAAAAATAATATTTACAGTTACCTTTTGCAAAAAAGAGAAGAAACTGCCCTTTCTTCAGCATCAACGAGTGCCGACCTGCGGGTACTGGAAAAAGGCTATTCCTACGGACCCATCCGCCCGGTTTCAAATACCTATTACCTGATGGGGCTTTTGGCAGGCCTGGCATTCTTCCTGTTTTATGTGCAGGCTTTTGAGCAGTTTGTAAATAAGGTCATGTTCCGTTCGGAAATAGAAAATCGTACAAAGGTTCCCGTTATAGGTGAAATCATCCAGGCAAAGACAAAAGAGACCATCGCTATATCGGAAGGTAAACGGACGGTAATAGCAGAACAATTCAGGGCGTTGCGGACCAATCTTGCTTTTATGGGTTTCAATGAAAAGCATAAAACCCTGCTGGTTACTTCCAGTATATCGGGGGAAGGGAAAAGTTTCATTGCTGTTAATATGGCCATCAGCATTACCCTTACCGGTAAGCGTGTAGCCCTTATGGAGATGGATCTTCGAAAGCCAAAACTGAGCAAACACCTGAATGTTCCAAGAGACCCCGGTATCTCCAGTTACCTGGTTGGTAAAGCAAAGATCGATGATATCATAAAACCAACAGCTTATAATAATTTATTTGTGATAACTGCGGGGCCTATTCCGCCAAACCCAACCGAATTGATACAACGGCCGGAGTTTGCAGCGATGATGAAAGAACTGCATGAGCGTTTTGATTTTATCATAATTGATACAGCACCGATTGGCCCGGTTACAGATGCACAGTTATTAACCCCTTATGCCGATACAACCATTTTTGTGGTAAGGCATGATGTAACTCCAAATGTTTTTGTAAAAATGATTGAAGGGTTTAACAGGGAGAAGAAGTTTAATAACATGTGTGTGGTATTCAATGGTATCAAACCAAGGGGCGTATCATTGTTTAATTATGGTTTTGGCGGATATGGTAACGGTTATGGATATGGTTATGGATACGGATATGGATACGGATATGGATACGGCAGTGATGATGGCAGTTATTACATTTCTGACGGACAGGCACCCGGTTTCAAAAACCTATGGGGATTTGTAAAGTATTTTAAAAAATTGTTTAAAAGAAAATAATCGCTGGATTTTGATTGGTTAAGCATTTTGGTTTGAATGACCTGATATAAACATTATCAACATAACAATGGTAAATGGCCAATTGATTTCTGACCCATTCACAAGGCCAGCTACGAAAATCATCCATTTACTATTTACAGTTTTATTTCTTCAGTAATACAAAGTTTGTGTGACTGAGGAACAGCGAAGCTTTGACATGACCCAGGAGAATACATATTGGTACGTAGTTTATACAAAACCCCGGTGGGAGAAAAAAGTTGCGAATACTTTATTGAATAAAGGGATAGAACATTATTGCCCACTCAACAAAGTAGTTAAACAATGGAGCGACCGGAAAAAAACGATCATGGAACCTTTGTTTAAGGGATATGTATTTGTAAAGGTTCCATCGGCAACAAAATGGGATATTAAAAAAATTGACGGCATTTTGAATTATGTATATTGGCTTGGCAAGCCTGCAAAAGTGAAAGATGAAGAGATTGATACGATCAGGAAATTTTTACAGGAATTCAATG
>JAYSWW010000023.1:0-2382 GCA_043717805.1 Ferruginibacter sp. | reverse complement strand
GGCCCAGGTGTCTAATTTCTTTACAGGAACTATTATTTTATTGTTAAATGTAACGCCGGGCTGATCTACCAGGTGTTCTTTAGGCGCCATCAAAGAACTGGATGCATCAGATTTTCCTGCGCTTACATAAAACTCCGCTTCTCCGTCACGGTTACCCAATGCCAGTTGCTGCGGAAATATATTTTTATACCGCCTGGTATTTTGTTTCATGCTGCTGAAAATAGCGGGCACTGCTTCAAAACTGTACACTTTACCGGCAGAGAAAATCCTGGCCAGTTCAACAGAGTCTCCCCCGTTGTGCGAACCGCAATCAATGATCATGGGGTTCTTTGGGAGGTATTTTTTTAGTACATATTTTGGGATACTGAATTCATCAGTAGGTTTTGACCAGCCGGTTCTTTGTTCTAAAAAGAAACGCAGTTCAATTCTTAGTTTGGTTATAATTTTATGGTATAAGTTCATTTTGTTCGGGATATCATTGAATATTTAAGACCAAAAAAAGAATAGATCACCCAGAAAAATAATTTCAAAGAAGGTTGTAAAGTGAAACTTTTTCTCAGCCATTTATTGCTTTCACTTCCACCTAAATGGAAAACCTGCATTGCAAGGCTTTTGATCCTGTTATTGATGGCTGTATCAATTCCGGGCGACATCCCTTTATAATTGTAAACTTTATTCAAAACACTTTGAATATAATATACATCAGGTTTATAAGATACCGATCTTTCGTGAACCCTGTAAAGGATCAGTGGTTCCGGAATAAAATAAAAATTAATATCATTGTTGATCAGCTTCAGGTTCATATCAAGGTCTTCAAAATAATGAGCCTCATTCCAACCACCAACCTTGTTCAAAATCTCTGTTCTGTACATCATGGCCGGAGCCGGGAACATATTCTTACTGATTGTCCGTTCCAGTTTTTTGATCCTGTCAAGCATTAAGAATTCATCAATACTTTCATAGGTTTCACCGGCCCATGCATAATAATGTGTTTCTTTTATTTCGCTTTTAAAATCAATCACACTCATATCTGAAAACACCACATCATAATATTTATTGGACGGGCTTTCGAAGACCTTGACATTTTCCTCAATCCTGCTATTGAGCATAATGTCATCCGACCCATTTAAAGAAAAATATTTTCCATGGGAATTTTTCAACAAACGGTTGCAGGAATAACAAATCCCCTTATTCTGCTCATTCACAAAAAATTTCACTTCAGAAAACCTTTCTTTTTTATTCCTGATCCATTCATTTATAACGGCAACCGAATCATCAGTTGAACAATCATCCACAATGATCAATTCAATATTTTTATACGTCTGGCTCCAGACAGAGTCCAGTGTTTCAATAATATATCTTGCATTATTGTAACTGGCTATTCCAACCGAAACCAATGGCAATTCCTCACTCATAAAAGGATCTGATATTTTGAGATACAAACAAAACTTCTTCTTTACTCATCCCCGGCCAAATTGGTAAACTCAGGCAGTTGTCTGCCAGATGCTCTGCAACAGGAAAATCCCCCTTTTTATATCCAAGTTCTTTGTATGCTTCCTGTAAATGTGGCGGAACCGGGTAGTGTATCAATGTTCCGATACCATTATTTTTTAAATGATCCTGCAAGGCATTTCTTTTTGTTGTTCTTACAACATACAAATGATATACGTGTGTTGCGCCATCTGCAGTTTTAGGAAGAACCAAATCAGGGATGCCTGTAAGGCTTTCATTGTACCAGGCTGCAATTTGCTGCCGCTGCCGGGTCCATTCTGATAAATACTTTAATTTAATGCTTAAGAAAGAAGCCTGGCATTCATCCAACCGCATATTATAACCGATCACCTCATTGTAATACTTTTTTTGCGAACCATAATTACGCAAAGTCTTTGCCAAAGCAGCCAGCGATTCATCGTCGGTGGTCACTGCACCGGCATCTCCCAGTGCACCCAGGTTTTTACCCGGGTAAAAACTGGTTGCATTGATCTGACCCCAACTGCCTGTTAACTTTCCGTTCCAGGAAGCTCCATGTGACTGTGCATTGTCTTCAATTACTTTCAATTGATTTTCTCCGGCTATCTTCATGATGGCCTCCATATTACAACATTGCCCATATAAGTGAACAGGTAAAATCGCTTTTGTACGAGGCGAAATAGCTGCTTCAATCAACAAGGAATTGATATTAAAACTATCCTCATCCGGCTCAACAAAAACCGGTATGGCTCCAACATAAGAAACCGCAAGAACAGTTGCAATATATGTATTGGAAGGCATGATCACCTCATCTCCTTTTCCTATACCCAGGGAACGCAATGCAATATGCAATGCATCCAATCCGTTGCTGAGCCCGATTGCATATTTAGTATTGTTAAACGCAGCATATTC
>JAYSWW010000220.1:0-4557 GCA_043717805.1 Ferruginibacter sp. | reverse complement strand
TTAGCATGCTGAATAAAATTGACGTTATCGGTGTCATTATAACAGCTCCCGGCATCAACTGCGATTTTGTTTCCCGTTTTTTTGCCCCCAACTGCGGTATTCCTGAAGATCCGGTAACAGGTTCGGCTCATTCACAATTAATTCCTTTCTGGGCAGAAAAACTTGGCAAAAATAAAATGTATGCCTTGCAATTATCCAAACGCGGGGGGCAACTCTGGTGTGAACAAAAAGCTGAACGAGTTATGATAAAAGGGAAAGCTGTTTTTTACATGAAAGGGGAGATTGAAGTTTGAAAACCGATCCAGCATCCAGCATCCGCATCACTTCAAATTATGATATACCTTTTGTACATCATCATCCTGCTCTAAATTATCAACCAGTTTTAAAACTTCATTGGATTGTTCTTCATTCAATTCCATCGGGTTTGATGGTATCCAGGTAAGTTCAGCACTGATCACTTCAATTTTCTTTTCTTCCAGTGCCTTGGCCATATTGCCATATTCATTAAAAGGGGTTCGTATGATGATCTTACCCTCTGCATCTTCACCAATTTCTTCCAGTCCATTATCTATCAACTCAAGTTCCAGGTCATCAATATTTAAGCCTTCACTTTTTATTTTAAACTCACTCATATGGGTAAAGCCAAATGCTACACTGCCACTGGTACCTAAAGCACCATGTCCTTTTGTAAAATGCATACGAACATTTGCTACTGTCCTGGTAGGGTTGTCTGTCGCTGTTTCTACCAATACAGCTATTCCATGAGGTGCATACCCTTCATACATGATCTCTTCATAATTGCTGGTATCTTTTCCCATGGCTCTTTTAATGGCAGCCTCCACCCGGTCTTTTGGCATACCACATGCCCTGGCATTCAGGTAACACCTTCTTAAAGCAGGGTTATTATCAGGATCAGGGCCACTGGATTTTACCGCAATGGCAATTTCCTTTCCAATTCGGGTAAAATTCTTTGCCATTTTATCCCAGCGGGCAAACATGCTGCTTTTTCTGACTTCAAATATCCTTCCCATGATGGTTAATTGGTTTATTTTTCCTGGTTTAGTTGTAATCCGGGCTGCAAATTTAAGGAAATCATTTTTTTGATGCCAACATTAGTATTTCATGTCATCATCGTTGTGTCACTCCCTTCAGCGGCATAATATTATTGATCCATTCTCATCACTGTTCCTATCTTATCTTCGTAAAATGGAGCAAACTTATTCATATAACCAGCTTTTAAATTTCTCAAAAAATATTTTCCTGAAAATTGGCTGCAGTATCCCGCATGCTGAAACAGCAGCGAAAACTTTACTCAGCGCAGACCTGCGTGGAGTTGACAGTCATGGTGTAGCCCGTTTAAGTGGTTATGTTCGACTGTGGGAAGTCAATAGGGTGAATGCTGCTCCTGAAATAAAAATCATTCATGAAACAGCAAGTACTGCTGTAGTGGATGGTGACAGTGGATTGGGATTGATAGTTGCGCCTTTTGCCATGGAGGTTGCTATCAATAAAGCCCTTAATGTAGGAACCGGCTGGGTAAGCGTACAAAACAGCAATCACTTTGGAATTGCTGGTTATCATGCAATGATGGCCTTGCCACATGATATGATCGGAATCGCAATGACCAATGCATCTGCTTTGGTGGCGCCACCATTTTCCAAAGAAAGAATGCTGGGAACAAATCCGATAGCTGTTGCCATTCCGGCAGGAAAGGAGCAACCATTTGTTGCCGACTTTGCTACTACTACTGCAGCAAATGGTAAACTTGAAATTCTTCAACGGAAAAGTCAGCCGGTACCGCATGGCTGGGTGCAAACAGAAAATGGTGAGCCAAGTACCAATGCAAATGAATTAAAAGAAGGCGGAGCGTTGCTGCCGTTGGGCGGTGACCGGGAGCATGGAAGCCATAAAGGATTTATGCTGGGCAGCATTGTTGATATTTTTTCAGGTATTTTAAGTGGCGCCAACTATGGGCCCTGGGTGCCGCCATTCCCTTCTTATTTACCCATGCCCGAAAGTATGCCGGGTAAAGGCATCGGCCATTTTCTTGGCGCCATGCGAATCGATGCATTCCGGCCCGCTGAAGATTTCAAAAACAATATGGACAACTGGATAAGGGAAATAAAAAATGCAAAAACGATTGACGAATATAATAAAGTGATCATTCCCGGCGATCCCGAAAATGAAATGGAAAAATACCGCAAGATACATGGCATAACATTGGTTTCATCAGTTAAAGATGATTTGATAAGTCTTGGAGAAAAATTCTCTGTGAAGTTTGTTTAATTTTTTTTCGCTTAAGCAGCAAATCTCTTAAATATTGACTCTAATTGATAAATCTATAGATATGAGGGTATTGCTGATCATAACTATTTTGTTTTCACTCACATCTTGCTGGAATAAAGTCAAACCGGTTTCCAATCCCAATTATTATAACAAGCGTGTATGGGGAAATAAGCCCATTTATGATGCTGCTTCAAATGCTAAATTAATATTTTATGTAGACTCAGCCCTTCCTGTAACAACGCCTGGTAATATTTATGCAAAAGGAAATTTTATTTACCAGTTGGAAATTGGAAAAGGTATTCATGTAATAGACAATCAAGTACCATCACAGGCTCATCGTATTGGTTTTATAACAGTAAATGGCAGTTCCCAGATCTCAATAAAAGATAATTTTTTATATACCAATAGTTACGATGACCTGGTAGTTATTGATATCTCAAACAGCAATGCTGTAACTGAAGTGTCGCGGGTGCCGGGTGCTTTTCCTGAAGGCAGAAATTATTATTATTATGTTCAACCTACAGAATCAGGTTATTATGAATGCCCCAGGTACGACAGTGTTGTTATTGGTTGGAAAAAGGATTCTATCTGGTCTAATTGTTATAAAAATTAATTTTTTATGATCTTTTCTTTTCGAAATACTATTGCCTTTCCGCTTGCTTGTTTGTTATTGCTTTCCTGTTCAAAAGATGGCGCAACGAATTCGGCATTGTCATCTTCAACAGGCGTTGGCGGGTCTCTTTCAAAATTTACTATTGTTGGCAACTTCCTGTATGCAGTAGACAACCATTTTTTATATACATATAATATAAGCAATGCTGCCAACCCTGTAAAAACAAATAGCTCTGAACTCAATTTTGACATCGAAACAATCTACCCCTTTAATAACCGTTTATTTATCGGTACAAGAACTGGATTGTATATTTATTCAATTGATACACCATCAGTACCTTCAAAAATAGCAGAAGCCAGGCATGCACGAAGTTGCGACCCTGTTGTGGCAAATGATTCAATTGCGTTTGTTACATTAAAAGGTAATTCAAATTGCGGCCCGGCCGAAAGTGGTTTGTATGTTCATGACATTAAAAATTTATTTCAACCCGTACTTATAAAAACGGTTTCTCTGTCAAATCCCGAAGGGTTGGGGCTCAAGGGCTCAACATTGTATATTTGTTGTAACAATGATGGTTTAAAGGTCTTCAATGTAACTCAACCTTCAAATCCGGTGGAAATACGGACATTAACCGGTGCTTATTTTAAAGATGTGATCCCTTATGGGAATTTATTGATCTGCTATGTATCTACAGGAATAATGCTCTACGATATTACAAATCCCACCAATCCGGCTTTCTTAAAACTTATTGCAAACTGATAATAAACTATATTTTAAATCAATGTTACTGTTTAATTATTAAGATTAGGCACTTCAAAATAATTTTCCTTCGCCAGGCCATAAGCAGGATTGGAATCCTTCCAACATCACACATCATAAATCACACATCATAAATCACACATCATAAATCACACATCATGAATCACACATCATAAATCACACATCATGAATCACACATCATGAATCACACATCATGAATCACACATCATATATCTTTGCCCCATGAAAGTGATGAAATTTGGCGGCACCAGTGTTGGTAAACCGCAGCGAATGAAAGAAGTTGCAAAACTGATAACAGCAGATACGGAGAGCAAGATCGTTGTTCTGTCTGCATTGAGTGGCACTACAAATGCGTTGTTAGAAATAAGTAAGTTGCTGGCAGACAATGACAGGAATGGTGCCCGGCAGAAAATTGAAGAACTTGAATCAGATTATCGCCAGTTTGTACTCGAGTTATTATCTGTTGAAATTGTTATTCAGAAAGCAAATGCGGTCCTTGCTGAACATTTTGAGTTCCTTACCATCATATTAAAAATATCATTCAGTGAAGCCCTGTTAAAGGATATCCTGGCCCAGGGAGAATTGCTGAGCACTAAAATTTTCTGTCTGTATCTTGAAGAACAAAATATTCAACATGTTTTATTGCCAGCGCTGGATTTTATGACTTTGGATAACCAGGATGAACCACAGATCGGAACCATAAAAGTTAAGATCGCTCAGCAACTTCAACGACAAAAGGATAATAAAATATTTGTAACCCAGGGATATATTACCCGCAATGCAAAAGGTGAGGTTGATAATTTAAAAAGAGGTGGAAGTGATTACAGCGCTTCGCTCATTGCTGCTGCTGTAAATGCAACTGTATGTGAAATCTGGAC